>JAKSIF010000002.1 GCA_024398965.1 Fibrobacter sp.
AATGGGAATTACGGTCCATCAAACTCTGGGCCTTGGCCAAAACCTTTTCTGCATCATTATTAAAATCAGACATATTTGCCTCTTTTGGCGATTTGCGGCATTGCCATCCCGCTTTTTCGCACTTTTCCTTATTTTTATCGCACCTTCTTATGCAATTGTCATGCCAAACGCCCAAAATTTCGAAAAAACGTTCTTTTCCTAAGAAAAAAAACTCAATCCCCAAAATTTTCGTAAAAAACGCACTTTTCAGTTCCTTTTTGAACCATTTTCCATTTCAATACAAACCGTTTTCAGCCTCATTTTGCAACAAAACACCCAAGCGCCGTGTTGTAAAACCTTACAACACAATGTTACTCTGGACTATTCCCTATTGGAGTATATAAACCTATCTTAAGGATACAAAACCAAACATCCCATACACCAAAAAACGGTTCCCTTTGGGGGGAGCCGTTTTTTTATGGGTTAAAAGCAAAAGGCGCTCCTTTTCGGGGCGCCTCTTTTATTTTCTAACAGAAGACAGATTATCTTCCGCCAACCAGGATTTGATCAACCTTGATAGAGGGCTGACCGACGGTTACAGGAACATGGCCCGAGCTAGCACCGCAAACACCTGCAGCCAATTCCAGGTCCGAACCCACCATGCTGATTTTCGGCATGATCTCGTGGCCCTTGCCAATGAGTGCAGCGCCACGAACGGGTTCGCAAATCTTGCCATTGCGAATCACGTAGCCTTCATCCACTGCAAAGTTGAATTCGCCAGTAGCCGGATTTACGGAGCCACCCGCCATACGGGCGGCGTACAGGCCGTAATCTACGCTAGAAATCATGTCGTCCAAGGTGTTATTGCCCGGGGCAATAAAAGTGTTACGCATGCGGCTTACAGGGGCGTACTTGTAGCTTTCGCGGCGAGCGCTTCCAGTACGGGCAATGCCCACTTCCTGGGCACCAACACGGTCCGACATGTAGGTTTTCAGCACACCGTTTTCAATAAGAACCGTACGTTCCGTAGGCGTACCTTCGTCATCCACCTTCAGGCTTCCCCAGACACCATCCAAGGTTCCATCGTCGATGGCGGTAAGGCAAGGCTGGCCAATGACCTCGTTCAACTTGCCACAGAAGGGGCTTGCATTACGGCGGATGGATTCTGTTTCCAGCGGATGACCGCAGGCTTCATGGAAGATGACTCCGCCAAAGCCATTGCCCATGATTACAGGCATCTGCCCGCCATTGATATAGCCGGCGGTCAGCATGCGAAGAACACGTTCACCAGCGGAGTTCGCCATTTCCTCCGGAGAGTAATTAGCCAGCAGTTCATAGCCGCCAATGGCTCCCGGTCGTTCAGCAGACGTCAAACGTTCCGTGCCATCTGTAGCTGTAACGCTAACGCTTAAACGCAAATGACTGCGGTCCATTTCAATGTTCAAGCCTTCGCTGTTCAACAAATTGATATGGGAACAATCGTCGGAAACGCTTACGGCAACCTGTGCAACCTTGTCGGACATGGCTCGAGCAGCCTTGTCTGCCCTGAACAAGAAATCCTGCTTCACAGCCTGGCCCAGAATTCGAGGATCCTGGAATGCACTTGCATTGTAATCACACACGCGCTTTGCCGGCGCAAACTCAAAAGGCTTTGCTGCAGAGCCAACCCCACCATTCATGGCGGCAATACGGCCAAAAGCCAAAGTCTTTACCAAGTTCACCAGGGCCTCTTCGGATTCATCGCTGGTAAAACCGTAAAGCACCTCAGTACCGTAAAGCAAACGAATTCCAATACCGAAATCCGTACCCGCCGTAGCAGACTCTATCTGACTGGATTTTAAGCCCAGCGTGGAGCTGCGGGTTTCTTCTTCAAAGATTTCTACAAAGTCAGCACCGGCGCTCTTGCCGGCTTCAAAAATCTTAATCGCAGTAGACGGATTCATATACAAACCTCGCGGAGGACCGACAGCAGGAGCGCAGTCCCGTCCAAATTACTTATTGCGAACAGCAACGCCACCCTTGCGCATGGCATCCTTAATCTCAGGAATGGTATAGTCGCCAAAGTGAACCATGGAAGCCACCAGGGCTGCGTCAGCAGAAGTCTTGTTGAACAAGTCTACAATGTGGTCCGGAGTTCCTGCGCCACCGCTTGCAATCACGGGAATCTTCACGGCGCGGGCCACCTGGTCGGTAATGTTCAGCTCGTAGCCGTTCTTGACACCGTCGGTATCAATGGCATTCAGGCAAATCTCGCCCACACCCAGCTCTTCGGCCTTCTTGGCCCATTCCACGGCATCAAGGCCCATAGCCTGACGACCACCGCGAATATACACTTCGTAACCGCTGGGGAACTTTTCAGAAACGCCCACGAACTTGGCATCCATACCCAGCACAATGCACTGACGGCCAAAAGCCTTGGCACCTTCAGCAATAATCTCAGGATGAAGAACAGCCAGACTGTTCACGCTCACCTTTTCAGCACCGGCAAGCAAGGCCTGGTGCATGTCATCAAGATTGCGGATACCGCCGCCAACAGCAAAGGGAATAAAAACACGCTTTGCAATCTGACGGATCATCTCCATGTCACAGGGGCGGTTTTCGGCACTGGCGGTAATATCGTAAAACACCAGTTCATCGACACCATCGTCGCTATAGCGGGCACCCATCTCCACCGGATCACCGATATCGATATTACCCTTGAACTTAACACCCTTCGTCACCTTGCGGTCACGGACATCCAAGCACACAATCAAACGTTTAGTAAGCATAGCCAAAATGTAGAAAAAGAAAATCTTTATATGGTTCCCACGCGGGGGTAGCTCTCGCAGTTCAGGCAAAAATCAAAAGGAGGATTCCGAAGAATCCTCCAAAAATCTTTTTCCGTAGGCTGGTAATTACAGATTTCTGTCGATAACAGTCTTCACCGTGTTCTTGGGAACTGCACCAACCACATTACCCACTTCCACACCGTTTCTGAACAGCTTCATGTTGGGGATATTGGTGATACCGAAGCGAGCGCAAATATCGCTAACACCCGGGTCATCCACGTTGATCTTGGCGATGATAGCCATGCCATCGTATTCGGCGGCCAGTTCATCAACAATGGGTCCCATCATCATGCAAGGACGGCACCAGGTTGCCCAAAAATCAACAAAGACCAACTGACCAGAACTAATCACTTCGTCAAAATTTTCTGCGGTAAGAGCTAAAGCAGCCATAAACATCTCCAATTTATGCCATCAAAATAGCAAAATTAATTTTAAATAGCAAAGCCAATTGTGTAGTTAAGATCAATTCCAAAACCAACGGATGTGACTTCTTCCACATCATCCTTGCTATCACCCTTAATGAAGGCCTTAGAGTAGGTCACGCCGATATCCCAAGAAGAGGTGCAACGGCTCCACATAGTCTTGCTACCAAGGTAGACGCCAATACCCAGAGAATTACCGGAGACGCTAAAATCGTCATCATGATCACCAGAGTATTCGTAATCAATTCCCACATATTCATACATCACGTGGAAGGATGCGAAATAACCCGCATGTCCACGGTTGAAGTAGTAACGGAAGCCTTCGGAAATACCAAAGAGATTCAGGTCAATTTCTTCCTTTTCTCGGGTTTCACGATCCTTATGCTCCCAGCTTTTTCCCAAATAATAGGGACGAGTGATAATGGAGGCATTGGAATTGATGTTTCCTTCTACGGTCAAGAAGATTGAAGGAACTCCAAGTACGCCAGTATAGATAATCATGGACCATGGATGAAGGGATATGGCAAACGTAGGTTCGCTACTGGCCACCTCGTTGATATTCATCATCGGGGTTTCCGGAGCAGGAGCACCAGATGTATACTGAGACACGTCATCCTGAGCGGCAGCCGTTCCTGCAAGAAAAGCCACCACAGCCACAGAAGCAAATAATTTCTTAAGCATAAGCATTCCTTATTTCAAAGCCAAATTTAGTAAATCAAACGAACGCCATCCACCTGCAATGTGGCACCGCTCTTTCCTTTGTAGTGATTTCCATCGGCACTGGAGGCAAAGACCAGTCGAATATGGGTTACAGGTTCCTCCCCTGTTCCCTGAATCAAGCTATTATCAATAGCCTTTGTATCCTTGGATTCCAGTTTCGTGTTGAAAATCGAGGAGTTTTCAATAGGAGATCCAGCAAGAGGAGTACCATAGTGAAGTTTCATACGCATGGTGCGCATCTTGGTTGTAGCATCGACTGCAGACACGCTAACCACATCCGGATTCTTTCGGCCGGTATTATCCGCAGTAGTAGAGCGATACCATGCTGAGGCAACCAGTTTATTTACATCGGAACTACTGCGGTTTCGGTTCATGTCTCCAGTTCTGTTTTCTAGAACAAGGTAAATATCACAGCTATCACCGGAGCCGTTATAGTTAAAGGTTACGTCGATGTAAGCAGGGCGGGCATTGAACTTTTTACCAAAGTCAAGTAGTTCGTTACCGTCGGGCCAGGTAGAGGAGTTGGCCATGGCAAGTGTGCCTACACCCTTGGGGTTAAATTCTGCCGTATAAAGACTGCCGCTAGCGATCTTACCTAGAATGCTACTGGTCTTGATTTGCGCTCCAATGACAGATCCAGATGTATACTTAGACGTGGTTTCACCCACCATGTTGGCATTACCCCAAATGGAATCCGGAGACATAACTCCGCTACTCTTCCAAGTGTTAAAATCGGAACCCGGCAACTGGTAACCCGCACGAATCGTATACTCAACAGACTCTCCATCATCATTTGTTACAGTAGCGGTTGCGCCCATTCCCAAATCATAAGAGGAACCGTCTTCAATGCCCTTGATTGTTGCTCCCTTGGAAAGTTCAATATCACTTACAGCAACCTTCGAAAGGTCCGCACGGAAGGGCATTTCATCAAAGTGAACCCGGAAAATCATCTTGCCGTTTTCGTTTACAGAATCTACTACGGCGGCCTTACCCGCAATCTTCATACCGAGAATACGCGGAGATTCTACAACGGGATAATCTGCAGAAACAGTCCATTCCTCAGAAGAGCCGTCTTCTGCAATAATTGTCAACTTGTAATCCGAGAGAAGATTAATCTTTTCGTCTCCCACATTGGACGAGGCCTTATCCGACACCGACAGCTTGAGGGAAACCTCTGCCGCCGCATTCTTGGATGGGAAGTGCAAGACGATGGTCTTCTTTTCCTTATCTACGGTAGCCTCGTCTGTTTGACCAACAGCTTCAATAGCCAGCAATTCCTTTTCAGTAGACACCTCATAGCCTTCTTCAAGAATGGAAATGGCTACAACCCACTTGCGGGAACTGCCATCCTCGGCGGTTACCGTAAATGTCTGGAAATCCTTCCAAGTTGTCACAGAAGCAGGATCTGTATCAATAGAAGCACCTTCCGGAATAGCGGTTTTCTTAATTTTCACATCCGCCAAATCAATTCCATTTTCAAGACCGATATAAAGGGTATCGCCCTTTTGACTAAAGCTCTTCTGGCCTTCAAAGGAAATGTCCAAGCTCTTTTCAGAACTTAAGGTAATGGAGCTGGAAGATTCTTCTTTCTGAGAGGAACTAGAAGAAATTTCCTCAACAGAACTGGAAGATTTTTCTTCATCTCCTGTATCATCATCGGAATCACCACTACCCTCATCGTCAGCCTGTTCGCTGGAGCTGGATTCCACCCCAGGAATGGTAAAGGAAATCTGCCAAATAGAAGGCAACCCGCTTTCAGAAACCACCATCAAGTAGATGGAAAGGCTTGATGGAACCCGAATCTTACTTTTCTTGCCGAGACTCTTTTCCACATAAGAAACATCGTTTGCAAGAGAATCCAGGGCTGCAGAATCGCTGGGGAATTCCTTGAACTTTCCATCCACCAGATGAAGTGTAGCCATAGAACTGATATCAATACTTTCTACCGTTACAGAATCCCAGGTAGTCTTTCCCTTCTTGGGTTCGACCAAGGTAATCTCTACCCTATGCTCATCTTCATAGACCGCAGCATCGCCATCCTGTTCAACGAAACGAATGCTATTGAATGTTCTATAGTCAGACGTACCAAAGGAATCGTAGTCTGCGGTGCAGCCTGCGAGGATTGCAAAAAGGGCAAGTACAAAAAGAAGCGAACTTAATTTTTTCATCATCACTTCCTCACTAGTAATTCAGTTTAAAGTTATCAACAATCAGTTTAGAGCCTTCGCCACCGCGGAAGTTCTTGTTCATTTGAGAACTGGAGCCTCCATCAGCAATAAAAGCCAAAGACGACGAAGCAAACATTACGCGTATCGACGCAACATCTTCTGTGCCTGTACCCAAGGTAAGTCCCTCGAGGCCGACAACGGATCCGCCGAGCAAGCCAGCGTCGTCACCATACTTCAATTCAACAAGCCTTGACACGCCCTCAACAGATTCTTGATCGGAAACGGAGCCCGCCGCTACAACTTTATTGTCGGCGCTGACAAGAACCACATACATGAGCATGGACTGAGGGTACGTTGTGTTTGTATTCTTCCTATGCTCGTAGGAATAATCCACCTGGAAGCTCACCGGTCTTGCCATAAAGGGGCGTCCATGTTCCATATACTGAGAAAAATCTGCAGCACAATTATCCGCACCTGCTTCATCATTATCAGCCTGGTATAAGGATGCACCATCGGCTCCGCTATACGAGCCTGCAAAGTAGAACCCGCCAGCCATTTTCCAGCCACCGTCAAAACCGGTAGAATGTCCAACAACCACCTGTGTTATCAAGGTCATTCTGCCATCATCGAAGTATGCATTGGCAGAGTCGGATCTCATGGAAACATCGACTGTTATACCAAGGAGCGGAACCTTATACTTACCCCAGCCAGCGATTGTCATGGCATCACTGGTAGTCCCCCAGAAGCTATCTACACGCCCTCCGAAGTCGGATCCCGGAAGCTGTACACCAGCCTTGGCCCTATAGGAGACCATTTCATCATTTTCGTCGACAAGCTTAATCTCGATGGAACGGGTCAAGTCAAAAGTTGAATCAATCTGATCAAACTTCAACTTTGTTAGGTCGGTACCATAAGGCATATCAACAAAAATGTTTTCCCCCTCGATGGAAACCTTGCCGTCAGGTATAGTCAACTCACTAGCCTTAATTACAACAGGAGCTCTTTCGCTGGAGCTGGATTCCACTTCTTCATCACTTGAACTGCACTCAGGTTCTACGCTACTGCTGGAAATTTCCTCGGGATCAGCACTGCTTGAACTCTCAACAACTGCTTCACTGCTGGAACTTTTATCCTTGGAACTACTGGATAATTTTTCATCCATGGAACTAGAGGATTCTTGCTCATCAGAAGAGCTGGACTCTTCCTTGACGCTGCTAGAGCTCTCCTTCTTTCCACTTGAGGATGATGATTCAGGATACTTGATTTGCCAAACCGCAATGACTCTGTCTTTTTCGTCCATTACAACAATGTTTCTGTAACCCGTTTCGTCTTTCGTTATTACAGAGCCAGTTTCGAGAGGGTTATCCCAATCAATGGTGGGATCGACCAAGTCTTCATCTAAAGCCAGGTAATAGTTGACTCCGCCAAGTTCACTCAAAGACTCTACAACAAGGGAATCCTTTGCCTTGGTGATTTCCAAGACACGATTTTCCGAGTCAATGCTCACGTCACTATTGGCAAACAGTTCGGCACTTTCTGGAATCACCGCGGTAGACTTAGAATCGGAATCGCCGCATGCGGCAAGCCCAATGCACACCATCAATGCCAACCCTGACAGAATCACCCTGATTAAGTTTCTTTTCATAGCAACGCCCCTTCCCTAGAAGAAGTAGACCAAGGAAAAGTCCAAAGCCAACAGGTTAATGGTGAAATTCACGATATTGTACATGAACTGGCTGCGAGTCTCATTATTCTCTTCAACCTCGATAACACTAGAGCTAAGACCAAGCAAGCCCACAGAGGTTTCAAAGGCGAAACGATTCAACACCATAATGCAAATTCCAGGATTGATACCAACGTCAATGGACCAGGACCGGTTCCTACTCTTGCTCATGTCTTCCCCATCATCGGTTTGAGAAATTCCGTAGGAATACTCGAAGGAAATCGAAGTTTCGTTAAAGAAATAGAAGTTTCTTGAATCCAGCACCTTCAGGTAGTTTTTCAGCAAAGGCTGAACAAAGAATCCATTACTAACATACTTACGATGTTCGGCAAGATCAAGCAAGTCTTCCATCAGGGCAAAATCAACATCAAACCAAGTGCGGGAATAGCCTGCACGTAAACCCAAGGCCATGGCATCCTTAATAAAGTATCCACCAAAAGCTTCTACAGTAAAGGTATAGCCGTAGGCATCGTACACATCGCCAATCAAAATATTCAAGGCATCTTCATCGGTGTTTCCTTGAATCAGGGAAAGACTTACGCCTCCGTAGATACGGCCCTTGGCAATGGCCTCATCCTTGGAAACCGGATATAGGGCATCCAAAAGTCCACCAGCAACGGAACTTGAAGAGGCTTCATCCTTCCACACGTTTTCTACTGCTACGGAACTTGAGGACTGTTCTTCAGCAACTGCCGCAGGCTGAGTATGATTTTCAACCGACGAAGAAGAAACATTTTCTAAAGCCGTATTTTCCTGGTAGATTTCAGCTGAGGAATTGTACCCCTCGCTGTTGGGTTCGGAAGGAATTTCTTCCTGAGCGAAGACTAAACCACTAAACAAAAGAAAAAATGCAGTAAATAATTTATTCTTCATAAAATGAAAAATAAAAATTTACATACAATTTTTCAGCCCTTTGGAGAAAAACAGAGGCAAAATCAGCAGGCAAAAACATTTAATTCGTTATAAAGCTAGAATGCAAGGACAATGCCAGCGGCAAGCAGTCCGACGCCAAGGGCGCCAAGGCCAATAGCAACACCGCACTTGGTGTCTCCTGAATCATTCAACCTGTGGTTATCCTTGACCATCTGACGCGTATCTTCGCTGTCAAAGGCCGAAAGCTTTTCGTAGGCAGACTTCTTGGCCGCAGCATCGCTCCAATCGCGTTCGGCCAGGTACCACATGACACCACCGGCAATCAAGGGAGCAATGGATCCCCACAGCAAACCACGACCCAGACGGTGACGACTACGAGCCTTGTCAAATTCCCGCTGTTCCTGGATAAAGTCAAGATCGTCAAGGACCGGAGTCATTTCCACATTTACCAAGTTGGGCATGTAGGCCCGGATTTCCGTGGTGATGGTGGTATCGCGATATCCAACCTTGCGGAAGTAAAGACGCGCATTCACCTGCGGCTTGATATCCCGAACCAATACGTCTGTCACATAGTTCGGCATCTCATATTCAGAAGGTTCCCGATTAATGTAGACCTCAACCGCTTCCGGATCCGTATTTAACGTCAAACGGGTTTCCGGCCTAAGAACAGGAATGGAAACTTTGTTCAAACTGTCCGCATTGATACGAACCACAGCCGAGCCCCACCATTCTACATCCTTCAGCACTTGCATTACAGAAATGGTATACTTACCCGGCTTGATATTCCTAATGGTATCAGGCGCCACCTGCTTGAGAGGGATTCCATTGACGAACAGGGAGCATGCCGCAGGTTCGGAAACCACCAGCAGGTTCGCATTTCCCGGAGGGTAAAGTTCAATGGATTCGTTCTCTTCGACGATTTCGGGAACAACATAGTTAGACAAGGACAGGTCAATCATGACCTCGTCTTCCAAATTGTAAAGACGTTTCAGTTCAAAACGGAAAATCTTGACGAACGGATTCAAGGAATCTGCGGCAATGCTGTCTTGAATCTCACGTTGGCGGATTTCTTCTTCAATCTTTGCGATTTCTTCCTTCTTAAGGCGAGATTCTTCCTTGACCATCGCAGTTTCAAGGTCATCTTCCGCCCCGTCATCTTCGGGAACGATTTCTTCGACAGGAGCCTCGGCAGACTGCGCAGCAACAGAATCCTTTACCGCATCTGTCATAATGACCTCGGCAGAATCCTTCTTGATTTCAACGTCCTCTTCATCGTCTGTTTCAACAACTTCCTGGCCGTTGCTTTCCTGGAGGGCGACATTCTCGGCGTCAGCAATCTTTGCAAGGAGCTTTTGCTCCTGTTCATTTGGTTTCTTGAGATAAACCGTATCTTTTTCGATTTTTACGAAAATGGCTTCCAGTTCAGATTCGCCCCCGTTAAGCAGGTAACGAACCGGAACCTCGCGGCTTTTCTTAACTGCGTCTTCTGCCATGGCACCCGTAACAAACAAGGCACAGGCAGACACCCAGAAGATGCACAAACTCTGACAAAAACTCCAAACCTTCATGTTAAGAAAGATATATAAAAAAAAGAAAAACCTCGGAAAAAATCCGAGGTTTTTTCTTGAGTTACCAGGATTCGAACCTAGACAAACAGAGTCAGAATCTGTTGTGCTACCGTTACACCATAACTCATCGAGTTGAGCCAAAGTTAGATAAACATTCGCGCTTTGGCAAGGGGCTTTTTGAAATTATTTCTTCGGAGCCGTTCCACGGGGAGGGCTCGGCGGAGTGTAAGTCATCCACTGCTGCTGCTGGACACCCCCTTCCGGCAGGGAAATTTCGTTTTCGACCACGTAATTTTCCAGGGGAACCATTTCCTTCTGCAACGTAGAAACCACCTTCGTGTCTCCAGAATAGAGCAAAAGTTCCTGTTTTCCCGCAGGCAAGTCGTTGACAGACAGCATGTTACAGGTCACTTCCCTTACAAAGTGGGTTGTACCCTTGATGCCCACAACAACACTGTTTACCATGCAATTGTTGGACTGGGTCGTGTCGTTTTGGTTCACCACCAGAAGCACGCCGCTGACCAGGCCAGAGGTTTTCAACAAGGTAGTCTTGCCCAAGTCCAGGGTATCCTTCAGATTTTCAACTTCCTTCTTCTTGGCATAGCGGGAAACTCCAGCAAGAGCAACCTTGCCCTTTTCAAGCAGGCGATACTCCACACGGAAACTGTCGTCGGGAACTTCTTCGGGAACTGGAAGCCACCAGCGACCAAGGCTATCGGTCGTCGTTGCTGCGGTAAATTCCAGGGAATCGCCTTCGGTAAAGCCAAAGCCATAAAGGTCCGTAACCAGGGCGACTTCCACTCCTTCACAGGGCTTGTCGCCCTTGCACAGGACCTTACCGGAAATGCGAGAAACGATTTCAGCTTCCTTTTCTTCTTCCTTGATCAAGGAATCCACTTCGGTCGTGGTACTCCACATGAAGGGGCCTGCAGAAACAGAATCGCCGGCCTTAACGTCGTCCAGCTTCCAGCTGCGGAAAATCAGGCTGTCAGAGACTCCGGAATCCTGAAGCTTAGCAACAATCAGGGGATCGCCAGGGAAGAACTCCATCCACCAGTCGCCAGCAGGAATCAACACGGAGAAGGAATCTCCTGCAAACACGCTCTGGTAGAAGGGGGTACCTTCGAGGGATACCGTAAAGTGGGCCCCAACCGGAACCGCAGGATCAGTCACGTCTTCGTAATACAGAACGCTGTTGAACACAGCGGCCTTTTCAAGGCGGATGCTATCGATATCACCGGATTCGCGTGTAGTACGCGGGAGATAGAAGATTTCAGACGCGCTCGTATCGATAACAGCCAACTGGAAAGTGTCTGCCAAGGCGGAATCAAAGGCGAACACACCGGCAGTGTCGGTAGTCACTTCAATATGTTCAGGAACCCTCAGCGCCCCGTTCTCAATGACAGCGCGGCGAGCCATGCGAACCACGGCTTCGGAGGCAACGCTTCCATCTACGCGGGTAACAACACCTGTCACTCGGATATCTTCTACACCGGCAATGGTATTGCCTGTATCGGTCACCGTACCTGCAGTCTTGTCGTCGCTACAAGCCCAAAGCCCCATGACAACGCTTACAGTCAGGGCAAACAAAGAAGATTTCAAAAAGCGATTGCTCATTTTTCCTCCTCGTCAACTTCGGGTGGAAGTTCCATCTTTTCCTTGCTCAGGGGGAAGAACTGGATATTCATCTGGCAAACCATGGTTTCGCCTTCATCAGAGCGGATGATATCCACCACTTCCTTACGGAACAAGTCAATCTTGCTGATAATGCGTTCCAAGCCTTCGGCAGAAACGCTCATGGTCATGCAAGATACATTTCTGCGTTCGGTGCTGTAATGATCCAGGGCATTTTTACCCAGGTCAATCATCTGTTTTTGGAACTGGTGAACAAAAAGCGGGGCGATTTCAGAACCGCTGAAGATAGCCTTGTTCACGGAATGGTAGCAGCCATCGTCACCAATCTCAATCAAGCCCAAGGTCTTAAGCAGTTGGATAGCCTGCTTGGCCTGGGGCAAGGTAATCTTCGGATTCAGGAACAAAGCCAGTTCCTGGATATTCTTGTCGTTGACACGAAGTACCGACAAGGCTTCGCGAGCAGCCACATAATACCACTTGCTGTAGTATTCTTGCTGGCTCTTGGTCAAAGACTTGATCGCATTGGGCAACAGAGCAGACATCTGCTCGAAGATAGCCTGCTTGGAGGCAGGAGTCGTCGCGTGGGTAAAGTCCACCATCAAGGAGAAGTAGCGACCTTCCTTTTCGTTAAGGCCCAGTGCCGCAATAAATTTCGGGAGCATCTGGGGCGTCAAGGACTTGCGCCCGCGGATCAGGTCCAGATAAAAACCCGAAGAAGAATAGCCGGCCTTCTTCGCAAAGGACCTATAGGAGAAATACCTCTGGACGGACTTACGATAGTCGTAGTAGTCCTGCAGGTACTTCCTGTAATTGTAGTAAGCGTATACGTTCATCGGAAATAAAGATAAAATTTTATCGTTTTTTGGGAACACCTAATTTTTAGAAAACACCCCCGAAAATAGGCTTCCATCGCGTTATCCCGCGTAGAGAACGGGAAAAAGAACACTTAGAGAACACTTTCGCTAAAAAATCTTCTTTCACCCTATACCACCTTAAAAATTTTTTGTTTAAATTTGGGGAACACCCAATCCCATCCCTCGGACTCTCGCTTCACTCCAAGCGAGAGTCCTTTTTTTACGTTCATTTTTACCCATCCGCGGTTTTTCTATCTTTCCTAGCATGATAAAAGCTTTTGTACTCAGAGTTCTCCGTTTTGTAGGCGTTCTCGCCCTCATTTATGTCAGCATGGTGTTCTACTTTGCTCTTACTGAACGTCAAAACGCATTTCCAAGGGCAATCACCCACAAGGAAGCCAACGAGGCTATTGCAGGCAGGGCCAAAGGAATTTCCTGTACTCTAGAAGACGGCCTTGTACTCCAGGGCTGGAAATACGGGAACGAAGACGCTCCCGTTATGCTCTACTATCCCGATGCCGATGAAGACGCAGCGCAGTTCCTGGCAGAAATCGATAGCTTTCCGGAAATCCAAATCGTGACTTTCAATTACCGCGGCAGCGGCGAAAACAAGGGAAAACCCAGCCAGGAAACTTTTGAGACCGACGCCGATCAAATCGCCCAGTGTGCAGCTCAAGTCAACGGAGGTCTTTCCTTCGTCGCGGGACGAGGTACGGGAGCCATACTTGCAACCCGACAGGCCACATGTAAACCAACGGTACCAAAAAGATTTTTGCTCATAGACCCCGTAAAAAGCATCGCCGAAGCCGTATCACAAAAATACCGCGCATTCTATCCCGAATTTCTTGTGAGAGCGAACGTCCAGATGGACTCTTCAAAAATCGGATGTTCTCACCAGAACACAGTCGTTGTCATTGATAGAAAACAATTCGAAGCTCGCTCTAAGGCAACTGCGGAAATGATTCCGGGTGTAACAATCCTAAGGCGCGAGGGCGGTTCCCTGCAAAAAACAATCAAAACCGCACTACATTTTTCGCCCAATTTGTAATAAAAAAAAGTCAATATTGCTTACATTTTTCCTATTTCGTTAGACATTCACGAAAAAACTTTTACTTTCTTCGAATTCGTCCGTTTTTTTTGTTAATTTACAAGAAGAAATTAAGATAAAAGAGGTAATTATCTATGGAAAGTGTTATTGTAAAAATGGACGTCCGCGGCTTCATCCGCTTCCCTGCTGAAGCAATCAAGACTTTGAAGCTCGATAAGATGGCAGTTCAGGAAACCAACAAAAAAGGTGAAATTACAGAAATCGGCCCTTACGCTGATATAGAAGTAGACCCTGTTGGCAAACGCATTGCAGTCACCCCCATTAAAGAAGCCAAGGCAACCTCTTTCCGTTTCATTCCTGGCGTAAACGGATCCAAGTCCAAATTCCTCTACTTCAAGGGAGCTCTGAACGCCATTGGCGAAAAGATCGCTACCGGCGCATACACCTTGGAAAAAGACGGCAGCAAGTACGTATTCACCGCCAAGAGCGCAGGCAAGAAGAAGGGCGCCTGGCAGACAATCGCCTGCCGCAACGCAGTGGCAAACAAGACGATGCTTTCCATCGATAGCCGCGGCACCATTATTTTTGACCGCAATACCAAGAACGCAGTCAATACAGTCGTCAACAACACCCTGACAGCAGAATTCGACGCCGCCAAGAAAACTTTCAAGTTGACCTTCAGCAAGAAGGGCTTCATCAACGTAAGAACCATCGCAAGCCATGCCAACGCCTCCTTTATGGGCACTTTGTCCTCCTTTGGCATCGCTTTGCCCAAACAAAGTTTCCGTACCGAGTGCTCTGTGGACGGAAAAGTTGTATCTTTTAGTGTAGCCCCCATCATTGCAGACAAGAAAAACGCAAAGGGCTCCAAAAAGTAACAACGAGGTAACCTATGGTTGACGTCCTTAAAGCTTTCTACAGCATCCACTACAACTTCGCTGCACTGAGCGTCCTCATTCTGTTCCTCACCATATTTTTCTTCTCTAAGAAGAACATGGTCGGCGGAGTAATCGCTTTAGCAGTGCTCCTGGTATTCAATGTGTTCCTGTTCAAGCGTACAGACGGCAAGGCATGGACTCTCACCATCGACCCGCCCGAGAACCAGGTTGACGCATTCGGCTACAAACCCCAGCCCCAGACCATGACCTTCTCAGTCCACAAGAACTGGACCATCACCGATGAAAAGGGCGAAACCCATCATTGGTGCTGGGTCGACGACTACTGGGACAAGTTCGCAAACACCGACATCGTTGCCGGAATCTGGGGCGAAAACGCAGGCAAGAAGCTTGCAAAGAGCTCCGAAGTTAGAGAATCCGGTACAGCCGAATAATCCGTTACTCTAAAGTTTCAATGGAAATTTCACCTGCTTCCATACGGAGGTAGGTGAGTTTTTTTATCCAGTCACCGGGAGAGGCTACCACACCCTGATCCACATTCCAAGTTCCGGTAACGTGGTGGTGACCGATGACGCACAGGGAGCAATCGTTTTTCTTCATGGTACGGTTGGCCCAGCCAAGATACTCGTCCATCTTGATAATACGGTTTTCTCCGTACTTGCGGCTATTGCGTCCAACAAAGCGTGCAAGGCCCATGCCCCAATCCGGATGAATCTGCTTGAACAGGAAACGGTTCAGGGGAAAATCCAGAATGCGACGGAATAGGCGATAGCCGAAGTCCGACTTGGCCACACCATCTCCATGGCGGAACAGAACCCTCTTCCCCTGGATTTCCAGCACGGTTTGCTTATGGACCTGCACACCAAGGCTTGTGGGGAAAAAATCCCCATAGGCAAAGTCATGGTTTCCCTGCAACAGATGAACCTGAACTCCCGACTCGACTAAATCAGCAAGAGCCCTGAAGAGATTGAAATGATTCCGGGTCACATAGTAGCCGTACTCGTACCAGAATTCAAACAGGTCTCCTACAATAACCACGTGGGATGCAGCCCCCTTCCAGGACTTGAGAAGGGAAACAAGCTTTTCTTCGCGGTTCTTGATACATCCAGGAGGATCGATTCCCAGATGCGCATCACTGATGAAATAGGCAGGCAGTTCCATGGCTGGCAATATAAATAATATTATCTTTTAGTATATGAGTTTCCACAAGATATCTGCCCGCTTTTTGAAGGGTTTACTAGCAGCAGGAACGGCCATGGGTATTTCCGGCTGTTCAATGAACTTGACCCGCGGAAATTTGGATAACGTTCCCAAGACAACGGAAAAGTACAGCTTTTTCGGGAGCATACCTCTTGTTATTGGAGACCAGTCCATCGAGCTTAGCCAGGATTTGCTGAGGGCTTATACCGCAGCAGCTAGCGCCGAGGCGTTCCCCAGGGAACGCTGCCGCGGGAACGCGGCCGTACAGGCCTCTGTCCAGCGGAACGATTCCGGATCGGCCTGGTACCTCGGCGCCATGATACCTTTCTGGCCCGTCATGCCCGTAGACGAAACCTGGACCTACAAGCTTACTGCACGAATCTTCTGTGACGGCACCTTAGTAAAGCATGTTGAATTTACGGAACAGGAGCAGGTGAATGCAACCCTCTATGGCCGCCTTCGCAGCGACCTGGTGAACAGTGCCTCAGACGAAATGCACCGCAAGCTGGTGCAGCGACTGGCCTACGAACTGAGCGACCGTCCCGCCGACCAGAACAGCGTAAGCGACTACTAGCAGGGCAACCATGGAATTCTTCGACTACTACTCGGAACTGTTCGGCGATCGTTGGCCAAACCTGCTGGAAGCCCTCAAGGGCGAAGGCAAGGCCATGGAACTGCAATTTGGCGAAGGTCTCGCTCCCTACTATCTGGACGAGGCTTCCGTATTCGCAGCCAACGCCCTGGGAGTAAATCCTGGAGACCAGGTCCTGGATATGTGCGCAGCACCTGGCGGCAAGACCCTAGTTATCGCCTCCAAGCTTAAGGGCGAAGGCTCCCTTCAGAGTAACGACCGTTCCCCAGACCGTAGGAACCGTCTTCAGAAAGTAATCGACACGACCCTTCCCGAGGATTGGGCCAAAATCATTACTGTCTCGGGATACGATGGAATCAAGTTTGGCCTCCACAAAAAGGAATCCTACGACAAGATTCTTCTGGACGCCCCCTGCTCTTCCGACAGGCATGTACTGAATTCTCCCGAGCATCTTAAAGTCTGGTCAGCCAAACGTGTCAAGCGCCTATCCGTAGAACAAGGCGCCCTGCTGGCCTCCGCCGTAGACGCACTTCGCCCTGGCGGAACCATCATATATGGTACCTGCGCCCTCTCCCCCATGGAAAATGACGACGTGGTCAAGAAGATTCTCAAGAAACGCCCTGCCATGAAATTCGTGGAAATCGAAGACCTTCTTCCGGGAGCAGACCGCACTGAATTCGGCGTCCATATCCTGCCGGACAACTCCGAGGGACGCGGCCCTATCTACTGCGCCAAACTGGTAAAACAAGCTTAATGCATTAATTGAATATGGCAAACACACTCTACATTGTTGCAACCCCTATCGGGAACATGGAAGACATCACCTACCGTGCGGTTCGCATCCTCAAGGAAGTTCCGCTGGTTTTGGCCGAAGACACAAGGCACTCCCGCCTTCTGTTTGACGCCTACAACATTTCCACCCCCATGGAAGCCTACCATGACTTCAACAAGGAAAAGGTGACCCCCAAGTATGTAGAGTTCCTCAAGAACCAAGGCGATATCGCCCTCATTAGCGACGCAGGCACTCCGGGCGTTGCAGACCCGGCTTTCAACTTGGTCAGGGAATGCGTTAGAGAAGGAATTGACGTTCGCGCCGTTCCCGGCCCCTGCGCCATGATTACCGCCCTTGTAAGCAGCGGCATGCCAACAGACCACTTCACCTTCCAGTACTTTTCCCCCAAGAAAAGCGCCCAGCGAATCCACTTGCTTGAAAAGCTGAAAGATGAGGAAGCTACCCAGATCTTCTACGCAAGTCCTCACAACATTGACAAGTTCGTTGAGGAAATCAAGCTTGTCTTTGGAGATATAAAAATCGCCTTGATGCGAGAGTTGACAAAGAAATTCGAGGAACACCTGATTGGGACCCCAACCGAAATCTCCGCCCACTTCAAGAGCCATCCTCCCAAAGGAGAATTCGTCTTGATTTTCAATCCCCAGGACAAGAGCGGCCTATAATCAGCCTGTCAAGGATTTCGACTTCTGTGCTACGAGAGTTTTAATGTTTGTTGAACGAATAAAAACGCTTCCTAAGATTTATTGGATCTATACGGCAGTCATTCTGCTGGCAGAGATTATCGTATTTACCCAACGTCCCAATGAGCCCGGGCTTTATGAGTTCACACCTCAATTCATTCCCTTCGCACTAGCCCTACCCTTCCTGGCAATCAAGGCTATCCGCCAGAATTTTTCCCGCTGGATCAATACTTACAGCATTCTTGCATTTCTGCATCTTGCCATCGACTACAATACAGCAGACTTCAACGGAGCGGGACACGCCGGGCTTTACCAAATAGCAATTACCTTCCTCCCGGTAGGGCTATTCTGGATTGGGCTCTTTATCCGTTGGAATATTAGGCGAATCAAGGAAAAGGATTCTCGCGTAGCCTTGGCACTTTGCGCCATTTCCTGGGGACTTTACGCCTTTGCATTCCCGCCAATGCCCTTGGGACCGGCTGCCTTATTACTATTAGTACCCTGGTTCATGGTCATGAACCGATACGGAAGGCAGCAGGCTCTTTTTGCCACCTTCTGGTCTGGCATGCTGTACAACAGTATCAACTATTACTGGATCTACAACGTAATGCATGTGGAAACGGCCCCCTCGGGACTAATCCTCTTTGGCCTATTCCTGCTTATCGCCTACTTCAGCGCCTATAACGTTTTTGCTGCGTTCATCTATTCCGTCGCAAAGGATATCAAGTTCAAGGGGATCCGTCCCCTGTTCATTCTGTTCCCGCTGTTCTATGCAGGCCTTGAAATGACCCGTACCCGCGGGGACTTCAGCTTTCCTTGGAGCCATGTAGGATACGTCTTCGGAAACCATCTCGAACTACTGCAAATGCTGCCCTGGATTGGCATCTTTGGTTACAGCATTTTAATCATAGCTTCGAACCAGGCTGTAGCGAACACCCTATGCAAGGCTGCCTCTTACAAAAAAGCAATTCCCGTCCTCGCTATCCCTGCGATTATCTTCGTCGTTTTACTGGTGCAGGGATCCATCGTTCTTTCCGCTCCCGAGGCAGCACCGTTCTACAATGACGAAGCCAAGGAAAATCCATCCGTAGCACTTGTTCAGCCCAGCATTGCCCAGGGCGCCAAGTGGAGCAAGGACCGTTTTGATTCCATCGTCACAAAAACCTTTGGAATGACCAAACTTGCCGACAAAAATACAGACTTGCTTGTCCTGGCAGAAACCGCCATCCCCGACCACATTCGTAGACAACCCGAAGTCATTCGGAAACTTCAATACATGGCGGATTCCCGCAAGACCCGTATCCTGACGGGTGCGCTAGACTTCAAGAGAAACAAGCCCGGTTCCATCCGCAAGTATGATATCTACAACGCGTCTTTCCTGTTCGTCCCCGGTGGGCAGGCTCATTACCAACGTTACATCAAGAAGCACCTGGTTCCCTTTAGTGAACGCATTCCTTTTGATGACATCTTCCCCATCTTGAACTATGTGGACCTAGGTGAAGGAGATTTCGTTCCCGGCAAGGAAACTCCGGTCTATCCGCCCTACAACTGGACTCCGTACATCTGTTACGACGCCATCTTTGGAGATCTTATCCGCGAGGCTATCCGCGCAGGTTCCCGTATGATGGTAAACATTACCAACGACGGTTGGTTCGGCAGAAGCACCGCTCCCTACCAGCATCTCAATCTCGTTCGTTACCGCGCCATCGAAAACGGCATGCCCACGGCCCGACTCGCCAACTCCGGCGTATCCGCCTTCATAGACCAGTACGGACATTTCGACAAGAATACGGAAATCTTCACTGACGCCGTAATACAAAGAAAGATGCCCCTCAAGACCAGGGACACCCTCTATTCACACATCGGCGATTCAGTTGAAACAGCCTTGCTTTGGTTTTTCCTCTTCTACCTAATTGCCTGTGCAGGATTCACGATAGTCTTGCGCAAGGTTAAAGCAGAAGCATAGGCGGCCAGTGGCCAGCCTTGGGGCGTTCCTTAAATTCCGCGCCCGTCAGGAAGTCTTTCAAGACCAAGGTCATGGCAGGCTTGATTGCCTGATCCATTCGGCCGAATATCACCTTGACATCATTGCATTCTATTTCCGTTTCAATGCGATTCTTTGCAAGATAATACAAGCCGTCACTCAGCGACTTCGGCGACATCTTTTTCGCGCATTTAAACCATTCTTCCTGCCATTCTCCGAATTCCTCTTCGTATTGTTCCATAAAGGCATTCAAGGATGGATCAACCGTGGTCAAAGTCTGGTGTGCTATAAACTGAAGATTCTGTTCAGTCCAGCTACCGTCCTCATCGCAAAAATCGGCAAAGGGCGAAAGCAAAATCCACTTCTGGCCTTTCGGTCGTTTATCTGCATTGTTTAAAAGGACAAACGCACCCATGCCCCAGCCCACAATCGTAGAAGCCTCAGCAAGGCCAGGCAAGTCAAAAATCTTATCCAGGTAGGACGCCATTTTTTCGTAGGGAACAAAGGTATGATCCGCCTCTGGACAGGCGTTAATCAAATCGTCTTCCCAAAGAGCCATGTCAGAAGCCCAATCAGGCAACCAATACCATTTTTCATCCATACAAGCCTCTTATAAGATCAAATTATCAAACTCTTTCAATTTTTAAATATATAGAGTTTTTTTTAAATGGAACCGTTGCGACTAAAAAAACATTTTGTCACGTGTTTTTATCACATTTCTGTTGACCATCAATCCTTGATTAGATAACTTTATCCATAGATATGATGTACCCGAAGTTTTTGTTTTGCAGCCTTGTAGCAATGGTCCTTGGTGCCTGCTCCAGCACCCAACCGGCATCCAATGCCGACGCCACCAGAAGTAAGGCATACGATAAATACGACCAATTGAACCCTGATAGGGCTAGCGCCACTCAGTTCAAGTCGGAATATTCCAATCAAAAACAAGTCCAGGATGCATCCAGCACAAACTTTCCTCGCCCCGTCATTATGGTGCAGCCAAACGACGGCACCTCGGGTTTGACATCCATCCAACTCACCCAAAGCAATCCCTATACCAGGGCAACTCTCGATGGAATCAACGAATACTTGACCAAAAAATCCTATGATGTCAAGTATCTAGAAGGCTCTTCCGATGTTGACAACATCATCAAGATGCAAAACGACATTGCAGGAACAGACGAAGACCTTGCCTATTTGGCAAGTCTTGCCCTTAACGCAGACATTTACATCAAGTTTTCCGGTTATGCAGATAAGAACGGGTTCATCATCGTGGACCTGAATGCATACGAATCTTCTACAGCAAGGCTGCTTGGAACCAAGTCAGGAACTGTAGATTCCCAAGGGCGGCTGTCTCCAAACGACATCAAGGCGAATTTCCAAACTGCGGCAAAGAAGGCCATGAGCGGTCTTGAAGAAATCATCTCTAAATACTGGATAGAAGATCAAAAGCTCGGCGTTCAATACAAAGCAGTCATTAATCTTAAAGGCGATTACTCCGACAGCCAGCTAGAAGACTTACAGGAAGCCATTTCCCAGAATTTGAAAGCGGTTTTCAACAAGGTAAAGGTCAATACCATGACCGACAAGACTGTTGATTTGCAAATCTATGCCGATCCGCAAAAATTTGAGGATGTCCAGGACGTGTACAGTGCTATTCGCAACACACTCAAGCCTCTGGCCGAAACCAAGAAAATTAACATCACGAAAAAATTGATTATCATGAACGTTCAATAGAAAATGATGAAGATTATTACACTCCCCACCATCATCCTTGCGACAATCTTATCAGCCCAGGCTCAAGCGGGTCGTGTAATAACATATACTGCAACCTCCAGCATTTCTCAAGAAGAGGCAAATAATTCAGCTGTAGCAGGAGTTGCCAAGCAGATTTCTACTCAGGTTTCCACAACCCAGGTTCTCAAGAAAGAGAGCATTACTGTTGACGGCAAGGAAACTCTTGTTGAAACATACAAGGCTCAGAATAATTTAACAAGCGACTTAAAGCTAAACGGGGTGAAGATTACTCCCGGCAAAAAAGACGGCAATGTTTTTTCCGCAACAGCAACATTGGATCTTGACGATTTCACTGCTGACATCCAGTTCAAAATGAACACCGAAAAACAGGAACTAAGCAAGGCTGAAAAAAACATACAAGAATCGATCGCAACCCGCCATTATGCAGACGCAGCAAGAACATTGGACTTGGCAAAGCCTCGTGTAGCAACCTACGAAAAGCTCCTACAGCAGCTTGCACAAGTATACCCCATTAACGAGACGCATCGTCTTAAGTCTAGACTTCCTGAATTGGAAAAATCCTTGATCCAGGAACTTTCCAGGATATCCTTTGCTGAACAAAAAAACACAAGCACCGAAACGCCTTCATGGCAGATCCTTGTTAGCGACAGCCAAGGACCATTGCCAGAATTTCCTGTTGTCGTTCACAAGGGCCGAGAGACATTAACCACCTCAAAAACCGACATGGAAGGCTATGTACAAGTTCAGCTAAAAAAAGCAAACCTTGAGGAGGAGCCTTTCGTCTTCTACATTGAACCGGACCTGCCTTTAGCCATACTAAGACAAGCCAGACTGCAAAGAAAATTAGAAGTTCAATATTCCGTCACTCGAAAGGAATGCCTCATTCAGATGAAATGCTCTGAGAACGAGGACATCTGCAATTCAATCAAGGAATCTCTTTCCAAGAAATCGATCATGGCCATTGGCGAACGCAGTGATGCGGCCCCCCTCATCAATTTTGGAATATCCGCTGAACAAAAGAACTCCCTGAACTCAGGGAACACCGCCTTAGTTTCTTACGACGTAACCATTTCCATGAGAGGAAACAACATTGCCACAAGCACAAACGTTCGTTCCGTAGGAAAATCCAGGGACGAGGCTATTGTCAAGGCTATTCAAAAAGCCGATTTCACCAAACTGAAGAAAATGCTGGAGTCACACTGCAAATAATGTTTGGCAAAAAAAGAAATATCGTACTTTTGCTCCTAGGGCTTACACTAGCACTGGTAACTTCCGCCTGGGCGATAGCCACCCCAGCGCGCCCTGTCAACAGCTATGTCTTTGACGAAGACCATTTGATGACAGCCCAGGAAATCAAGCTATTCAACACCATATCCGAGGAACTGTACCGAAAGACGGGCGTTGCTATTGCGTGTGCGCTAATGCACGACATCGGGCACAACGACTATAGAAGCTATGCACTGCAGGTAGCAGAAAGTTGGGGCGTTGGCGGCAAGTCTAACGAAGGCATACTCATCTTCGCAAGCATCAAGCAACGCCGTCGAAGCGTCGAAGTAGGCTACGGAGCTGAAGGCTACCTTCCCGACGCCTTGGTAGAGCGATTGCAACAGCAGACCATTGTTCCCGCCTTCCGACTGCAAAAGTATGGCGATGGTGTTGTACGCCTGGCATGGGCCATTGCTCAAGTCACTGCTAAAGAAAAAAACGTCACCCTTGAAATCAACGACGAGCAGTTCCAGGAAGAACAGGGCGCACCTCCCCAGATGTTCCTCTTCGTGATGTTCGTCTTCTTCCTCGTCATGATGGCTAAGTTCAGCGGAGGCCGCGGTAATGGCTGTCTTTGGTTCATGCTGGGTAACGCCATCGGCAGATCCAGCAGGCACAATGACCGCGGTGGATTCGGCGGTGGTTTTGGAGGAGGCCGCGGCGGTTTCGGTGGAGGTTTCGGTGGAGGAAGCTTTGGCGGAGGCGGCTCCGGCGGCAGTTGGTAAAAGGATTTGTATATGAAAAAGAATCTCAGCATTATAGAACTTCAGAATTCTTCCTGGCCCGAGCAAATTCAGAAAGCTCTGGGCGACAATCTTATATCCGCATTCGTCCATGGGGATTGCCTTATGGAAGGTTTCAACGCAATGGAACAGCCATGGACAATCAGTTTCATTCTACGAGACAATTCCACCAAGGCAATAGAGCCGTTGCAAGCGCTACTGCCTAAGGCAAAAAAAGAAAACATCGAATTCCGATTCTATTTCACCCTAAAAGAAATCCAGACCTCGGAAGATGTTTTCCCTATGGAGTTCCTGCACATTGCAAACCGCAATGCCGTTATCGCGGGCTCACAGCCCCTCCCCAACTACCAGCCAAATTTGGAATGTCTTCGTCTTGAATGCGAAAGAGAACTGCGCGGGCTCCTGATTCATCTTCGTCGTGCATTCATCTATCTCCACGAAGACCGCAATCCCCTGGGTTTCTTTGTTCGAGCCAGCTCAACCATGCTCCCCATCATGTATGGAGTGCATTATCTAAAACATGGTGTATACCCACAAAGTCACCAGGAGATATTTGCCGAATATCCTATGCTGCAAACTCCCATTAGCAGCAAGAACCAAAAGCTGTTCCTGGAAAGCGTGAATAACTATATTGCTACTGTCACAGAAATTGTCAACCTGGTTGACTCTATGGAGGTTGTATGAAAAAGGTCATTATCGGGACCCTGATTTCGGTTGTTTTACTCGCATTAATCATCGTCGGAAAGAGCGTCAGCGTTTACAACAATATTATCGCTCTTGACGAAGGCGTCAAGGCCCAGTGGGCTCAAGTAGAAAACACCTACCAGCGCCGCTACGACCTGATTCCCAACTTGGTTGCCACCGTGCAGGGTGAAGCCGACTTCGAGAAAAGCACTCTGAGCGCAGTTGTCGAAGCCCGCAGCCAGATGGGCGGCGTCGTAAAGGTCGACGAAAACATGCTGAGCGACGAAGTTGCCATGAAGCGATTCCAGGAAACCCAGGCGACCCTAGGCGGCGCACTCCAGCGCTTGATGGCTGTCAGCGAAAATTATCCGGACCTTAAGAGCAACACCAGTTTCCAGGAACTGCGAGTCCAGCTAGAAGGTGCAGAAAACCGTATCGCCGTAGAACGTAAGCGCTATAACGAAACAGTACAGGCATACAACACAACCATTCGCATGTTCCCCAACAGCCTGATCGCAGGCTTTGCCGGAGCAAGTCCCAAGATGCAATTCTCTGCCGATGCAGGTGCAAGTGCCGCCCCCAAGGTAGAATTCAACACCAAGTAGGCGACCCCGGATGAAATGTACAGGCATTCTAGGCACAACCCATCACGGGACCTACAAAAAGGTTGTTGACGTTCTTTTTGAAAAGCACGAACTGACCGAGCATTCCATTAGGAGAATCGCCAGAGACGGCGTAGAAATTGAAATCGATATCAACGAGGATATGCAGGAAGGCGACATTCTTGTGGAAACCGACCATTATGTCTACGCGGTAAAGATTTACGTACCAAAGCCTCCCATTCAAGAAATACAAGAAGAGCCTACAGTAAAACATTACCTGTAGACTCTATAGTAAAATTAGGGGATTAAAGGCGCAGCGGATTAACGACGTTGCGCCTTTCCAAATCCGCCATTGCCACGGCCGTTATTGCGAGATTCGTTGGTTCGGCCGGAGTTTCGGGAATCGTTTCTAGAATTGGTATTACGGTTATCCCAATTGCGGCTTCCGGATTGCGTTTTATTACTTGTACCAACAGCCGTGGCCTTTCCAAAGCCCTTATTGGAATCATAGCGGCGTTGTTCTTCCTCTTCCCAGTAATCATCACGGCGGGGAGTGTCGCGAACTACAGGCTTGCTAGCGGCATCGCTACGAACACCAACCAGGTTATTGGTTTTAGCACCGGCAGCTTCGGCCCTAATAGACTTTACGGTATTAGGATCATCCTTGACCAAAGGCCTTCCCGCAGACTGGGGAGCAGGTCTCTGCGATGCAGGCCGTTCCATATGAGCTCCCGGGCGAACAGGATCATGATGGACCTTGGGACCCAGGGGACCATGTCTAGGACGGGGTGGAGGACTATAGCGACGAGGATGGTGAGGAATAGGACGATGGTAATACCAGCGATAATCACGGACATAAATAAAGTGAGAATCCCATTCAAACCAGCAGGATCCCCACCCCCACTCACCGTACCAACCACCAAGCCAAACACCGTAGCCATAACGTACAGCGGGATAGCCATGGGCATGAACATAGTAGACTACATGGGGATTGTACACAGGAACATAAACGTATTCGGTGCGAGTCGGTTCTATAACAATCGTTTCATTCTTCTGCACAACAACTTGATCATTGCTTTGTAGCTGGCCATGGTCATAGGCGGCAGAACGCATACGCTGAATGGCATCCATCACCTCTTCCTTCTGCACGGAGACTGCATCGCCTAACTGGTCGGACCAATCACGATACTTTGCCATGGTCGCAAGAACCGTAGGAAACGGAATCAAGGCCTGGACACTAGGATCATACTTAAGATCTGCATTTTCCATGGCACGGGCAAGTTCCTCGCCCTTCAACTGCTTGTGGGATTCTGCCCAGGCACTTGCACCTGGAATCTGTTCACCATAAGTAGAGGCCGCAAGAACATGCACCAAAAGAGGGTCCGGATAAAGAGCGATGATAGAAACCAACGTATCCAACTCCGAAGCGCTAAAACGACCTGCCAGGGAATTTTGTTCTTGCGCCCAAGTGGTTACGGACAAACAGAGAAGCAGAACACAGATTGCCCCCGCAAATCTCTTCCAAACCGACTTATTATCAAACATAACTTACTCCTACGCCAACAAAATACAACATATTTGATGTTTGAACCACCCTCTTTGTTGCATCCGTTTCCCTTTTGAACTAAAGAACTGCGTTTTTGGGGCGTTGTTTTCCTTTACAACACGTAAATAAGAATTAACGGGGATAAATACCGGACCCAATATAGATTTTTCCTAGGATGTGTTAAATAGGAGAAATCATGGGTTGGAGTGCCAAGATTCTATTTATGGGTGGAATTGTTGCATTTTCCGCAGCAAGTTCCTTGGCTCAAACTTACGACTTGCCAATCATCTTCGTTGATACGAAGCAAAAATGTCTGGACAAGAACGTTACTGAAAAAATTCCGGCAACCATGAGGGTTCTTGATGAATCCTCGAATTCTGTAGCGGATAGCGCCAAGGGAAAGCTATACGATATCGGCATCAAGGTGAGAGGCCAATCATCCGCCTTGTTTCCGAAACCTGGCTACAGTGTGGAATTCTGGGATGAGGCAGGAGAAGGCATAGACGTCAGTCTGCTGGGCCTTCCCGCTTCTGATGACTGGGTGTTCCACGGGCCTTACGTAGACAAGAGCATGCTAAGAAACTCCCTTGCCCACTGGCTCTTTAGACAAGCGGGCCGCTACAGCCCTCGCACCATGCACTTTGACTTATACATCAACGGTGTGTACCGCGGCGTTTACGTGCTCATCGAAAAAATCAAACGCGGCAAGTACCGCGTCGACGTTTCCAAGCTTAAGGAAGAAGATGTTGAAGGCGACGATGTTACCGGTGGTTACATCTGGGCGTTCGATAAGACCGGTACAAACACTGGTGGCGCAGGCAACGGCAGCGTCAACAACGAAGGCTTTGGAACCTCCGATGGACTAAATGTTATCCTGCACTATCCAAAGAAAGAAAACATCCAGCCCCAGCAAGAAGAATACCTAAAGAAGTACCTGAATGACCTTGAAGGCTTATTCAAGAACGGAAAAAACGGCGACGGCTACGAGAATTACGTTGATGTTGGTTCAGCAGTGGATTATGTTCTTCACGAGGAAGTGACCAACAATGCCGACTCCTACTGGTGCAGTTTCTTCTTGCATAAGCCCAAGGATAGCAAAGGCGGTAAGGTAACCCTAGGACCTCCCTGGGACTTTAATCTTGCCATGAGTAACGGCACCCAACCTGAAGGTCAAAACAACAATGGGGGCTGGGGCGGAGGCTTTGGTGGATTTGGAGGCATGGGCGGAGGATTCGGAAGTTCCGGAACCACCGGCTGGCAAATTGAAAACAGCAGCAAGCAGGTTGCCGACGGAAACGGCGGTGGCGGTTGGGGCGGTGGATTCGGCTTTGGTGGAAGTTCACTTAAGGCTCCTCGTTGGCTTACCAGCATGTGGAAAGATCCGTCATACCAAAGTGAGTTGAAAAAACGCTGGGCAGAATTACGCAGCGGCGTGTGGCACTCTAAGACCATGGATACCTACTTGGATTCCATGAAGGTATACTTGAAGAACGCTGCCGATAGAAACTTCAAGCGCTGGCCTAATCTAGGCAAGGCTAGTGGCCAGAATGACGCAGACCCGCAGCCGATGAAATACTGCAACCAGTCCGGTGGCGGAGGCATGGGCATGGCCATGGGCGGCTACAACGCAGACTCCTGGGATGGAGAAGTTGAGCATCTTCGCAAGAAGATGAAAGAACGCATGGCATGGATGGACCAGCAGCTGGGCTTTACAGAACCGGCCAATCCAATCGTAACAGAGCCAGTAATCCACATTCCAACCATCGAGGAAAAGAAGGATTCCGCGGTTATCCGGCCACCCATGAGACAGGTTGATTACACCAGGCTTTCTCCAGGAAACTACTTTGTGGTAAACGGTAACAACCTGGAAATCCAAACAGACATAGGTGGAACTTTCGCTATTGTCGACTTGAAGGGAGTCGTGCTGTTTAGAGCCAAGGTCAAAGCGGGAACAACCTCCATGCAGATTCCTGCCAATGCGATGAATCTGCATTGGATTGCAACTCTCAACGGGAAGATGCTTAGTCGATAAAATTTCACTCCATAGAAACCAAAAAAGACCTCGTCTATGACGAGGCCTTTCTTATATCTAGCAATCTCCGGGGATTACTTCGCGGGATTGAAGGAATCCTTCAGACCGACGGTGCGGTTGAACACCAGGTGGCCCGGCTTGGAATCGTCAGAATCCAGGCAGAAGTAGCCGAGACGCAGGAACTGGAAGCGGTCTTCCATCTTGGCGTCAGCCAGGCTGGGTTCCAGCTTGGCCTGCTTAATCACCATGGATTCAGGATTCAGGTAGCTGTGCCAATCTTCGCCTTCGGGAACATCGGACGGATCTTCCAGTGTGAACAAATTATCGATGAGGCGGACTTCGGCGTCCACAGCGTGAGCGGCGCTCACCCAGTGGATGGTGCCCTTCACCTTGCGGCCATCGGGAGATTCGCCACCCTTGGACAGCGGATCGTATTCGCAGTGGATAACGGTCACCTTGCCATCGGCATCCTTTTCGACGCTCTTGCAGGTAACGAAGTAGGCGCCCTTCAAACGGACTTCGCCTTCCGGCTTCAGGCGGAAGTACTTCTTGGGAGGTTCTTCCATGAAGTCTTCGGCTTCGATGTACAGTTCCTTGGAGAACGGAACCATGCGGGTGCCTGCGTTAGGATCGTTGGGGTTGTTTTCCACTTCCACCATTTCCACCTTGCCGTCTTCCCAGTTGTCGATAACAACCTTCACCGGGTCGATGACTGCCATGGCACGCTTGGCGCTCTGGTTCAGTTCTTCGCGAATGCAGAAGTAAAGCAAGTTCACGTCCACCATGGATTCTGCCTTGGATACGCCAATGCGGCTGCAGAATTCGCGGATGGAGCTGGGGGTAAAGCCACGACGACGGAAACCGCAGACCGTGGGCATACGGGGGTCGTTCCAGCCAAGAACAGCCTTGGTTTCCACCAGTTCAAGAAGCTTACGCTTACTCATCATGGTGTAGGTCAGGTTCAGGCGGGAGAATTCAATCTGCTGGGGGCGGTTTTCCAGGCCCAGTTCAATGAGGAACCAATCGTACAGCGGGCGATGGGCTTCAAATTCAAGAGTACAGATGGAGTGGGTAATGCCTTCGATCCAGTCGCTGATGGGGTGAGCGAAGTCGTACATGGGGTAGATGCACCACTTGTCGCCAGTGCGGTGGTGAGTGCAGTGCTTGGTACGGTAGATCACCGGGTCGCGCATGTTCATGTTGGGGCTAGAAAGGTCCACCTTTGCGCGGAGGCACTTTTCGCCATCGGCGTACTTGCCGTCACGCATTTCGCGGAACAGCTTCATATTTTCTTCAACGCTACGGTCACGGTACGGAGACGGCTTGGAAGGCTTACCGGCATCGTTTCCGCGGTATTCCTGCATTTCGTCGCGGGTCAGGTCTTCAACGTAGGCCTTGCCCATTTCAATCATCTTTTCTGCGAAGGCGTAAATCTGATCGTAGTAGTCGGAAGCAAAGAATTCTTCCTTCCACTGGAAGCCCAGCCACTTCACGTCTTCGCGGATGGAATCCACGTATTCCACGTCTTCCTTGGTGGGGTTGGTGTCGTCGAAGCGGAGGTTGGTGAAACCGCCAAACTTCTGGGCGGTACCGAAGTTCAGGCAAATGGACTTGGCATGGCCGATGTGGATGTAGCCGTTAGGTTCCGGAGGGAAACGGGTCAGCACCTTGTTGCGCTTGCCGGTCTGCAAGTCGTTGACGATAATGTCTTGAATAAAATTCGAAGATTCAGGAATGTCCATAGTTTAACCTTTTAGGTTTTTTGCCATAATATTTACATAAAAAATGTAGCAATAAGAAAAAATGTCGTCGGTCTCAGCCCACGACATTTCATTATTCATCCTTCATTTTTCATTGTTACTCGTTCCACAACCAGGTGCTGAGGTAACGTTCGCCAGTGTCGGGAAGGAGGGCTACAATGCGCTTGCCCTTGAATTCTGGGCGCTTAGCCACGGTAAGTGCGCATTCCAATGCCGCACCAGAGGAAATTCCTACGAAAATACCTTCTTCGGCCGCAGCGGCACGAGCCGCGGAGCCAGCCTTTTCGGTGCTAGTCAGGTACACTTCGTCAACCACCTTGGGATCGTAAATCTTGGGGATAAAGTTTGCACCGATGCCCTGAATCTTATGGGGACCAGAAACGCCCTTGGTAATCATGGGAGAATCGTCCGGTTCGATGGCAATTACATACAAATTAGGATTCTTTTCCTTCAGGTATTTTGCGGTGCCACTGACGGTTCCGCCGGTGCCTGCGGTCGCAATAAACACGTCCACCCTGCCCTCGGTATCACGCCAGATTTCGGGGCCCGTGGTCTTATAGTGGGCTGCCGGATTTGCGGGATTTTCGAACTGCTGAGGGATGAAACTTCCCGGATTTGCTGCGGCGATTTCATTTGCCTTCTCGATGCAGCCGGCCATGCCCTTGGCGCCTTCTGTCAATACAACTTCTGCACCCAGAGACTTCAAAAGCATACGGCGTTCCATGCTCATGGAATCGGGCATGGTAAGCACCACCTTGTAGCCTTTTACGGCGCCCACGTAGGCAAGGCCCACGCCGGTGTTTCCGCTGGTGGGTTCAATAATCAACGCTCCAGGTTTCAGCTTGCCTTCCTTCTCGGCAGCTTCAATCATCTCGAGGGCTACGCGGTCCTTGGCACTGCCCAGAGGGTTGAACATTTCAAGTTTAACGTAAACTTCAGCTTCACCCTTGTTCAGCTTATTGATGCGTACAAGAGGTGTATTACCAATGGTTTCGAGAATGCTGTTGTAGAGAGCCATAAAAAATCCGTCCTTGTGTATTAAATAATAACAATAACCCACTTATTCAGGGACACCAATTTCCTCTACCAGTAAAAAAAATCTACATTGGTCAAGAATAAATACTAGGGATTTACCTATGGAAAGCGCAAGAAAAATTATCAACCTGTTTCTGAAGAATTCCTACAGCGGAAATGAGCTGAAGGCAGAACTGTACAAAGCAGGCGTTGCTGCCCAGGAAGAAGGCTGGACCTTTATGGACGCCAGCTTCCAGCTGGGTGGAAAAGCCCGTGATGAAGGTATGGACGGCGACGAAGTCGAACAGACCCTTCGTCGAGCATTCTCTGCAGAAAAAAGATCTTCTGAACGTGTCGAGCCCACTCCCGCTCAACAACAAGCACCTGGCACAGCGACTCCTGCCCCAGAAAACGCAGCTGCAGCTCAAACGGTAGCCATGCCGATTATTTCCCCGCTTTCCGCGGGAATGATTTCCATGGAACAAATGCTTGCTCTGGGTCTAGACACCCAGTCCATGGAACTGTTGCAGAACTTCAAGATTGATCCGGAAGCGCTTTCTATTCCATGGCCCGCAGCTGACTGGCGTAAGGACCTCGCAAAGCTTCTGGAAGTCACCTTTGAAGCAGACGAAACCATTGAATTCAAGATTTCAAACACCCCAAACAGCACCGAGGAAGTAGTATCCAACATTGTCGGTCAGGATGACTCTATCAAGAAAATCATGAAGAGTCTCGACAGTCCCGAGGGCGCGCTTCTCTGCATTAACGCAACCAAGGGTGGGGCAGACGCCACAGATGAAAGCTGGCATTACCGCTATGTAGTTGTGGACAATCCCAAAATGTCCCTGGCCAAGCAGTTGGCTTACTACAAGGCACTAAACCTCCCCTGCGCCGCCTTGGTCAACACAGGCGCAAACTCCGTGCAAGCCTGGGTAAAGATTCTTGCCAACGACGAAGAAGAATACAACGAACGCGTGGACTTCCTCTTCAAGACTCTGGATTCCCAAGGATTTAAGGTAGATGCATCAAACCGCAATCCCCACATGATGGTTCGCATGCCGGGCGTTCTCCGTGGTGGCAAGCAGCAGTATCTCATCGGCCTTGACCAGGGCGCTAAAAACTTCAAGGAATGGCAGGAATGGGTGGAATATTCCCTAGATGGAAAGCCCCTTATTGAACTCGCCAGCGATACAGAAGAAGCTCCCAAGAAGGACCAGACCATCGTGGAAAACATGCTCCGTACCGGAGAATTTTTCCTGTTCACGGCTCCTCCTAAGAGCGGCAAATCTCTGGCTCTTATGGACCTCGGCCTTTCTATCTGCTATGGCGAAGACTGGTTTGGAAACACAACCACATCAAACGACGTCCTTTTCATCAACTTTGAATTGACCAAGTCCGTATTCCTAAACCGTCTTTACATGTTGGGCGCTAAACGTGACCTAAACGCCAGCACCCCTAAATTTGGTTTCTTGAATTTACGTGGTACAGCACTTTCTCCCATTGAAACCGCCCAGCTCATCGCAAAGCGTATCCAGGGAGCGAAGAAGCTTGAAAATCACGACTACAAGGTCGTGGTCATCGACCCCATTTCGGCAGTACTTCACAACCCGAAGTCCACCCGTCTGAATGGTGCCCCCCACCAGATTCTGATGCAGATGATCGACACCATCATCGCCCTTACTGGCTGCGCCGTGGTCTCCAGTTGCAACCTGGACGAATATCCCTACCTGGAAGCCCGCGCCGACTCCGTCATGCGCTTGACACCTGTGGAAGGCAGTCTGAACATGTACCAGATTAACGGCAACTTCCGTGAATTCCCCAAGATGCTAGCAAGGGAATGTTCCTGGATTTACCCCAGGTTCTTTGTATAATTTATAACAGAAAGAACTTATGTACAAGCAGCCCAAAAGAAATTTCTCCCGCCGCCCAATGGATAACGGCAGCAGCCACTTTGACCGTTCTAGATCTACCCGTCAAAGTGCATCCCCTAAGCGTTTCGCCAAGGATCCTGCAGATACTGCAGAACAAACTAAGCCTGTCGTCAAGGCGGAAATGACTTTCGACGACATCAAGCAGCAATTGTCCGCATGGATCGAAACAAATAAAATTCCAGGAAAATTCCAGGCCTGGTTTACAGCAGATGCCTCGGCAGATCATTGCGATTGGCGTCTTGTAAAGAAGACCTTTGGTGAACACGAAAAATTGACTATTGAAGCACCCGCAAAAAACATGGATGCTCCGGAGCTAGTCAATAGGGTTTGCGAACAGCTGAAAAAAGATCATCTACGAATCTTCTGCAAGGCTCTTAGACAGATCTGGTTCCGCGCCACTGGCGATGGCAGATACGCCCTTTTAGTACAAGTTAACCTTCGCGGTCGTAACTCCGCCCATGGTTATAAGACCTTTGTTGACTTTATTGAAAGAACCTGCCCCGAAGTCATCAGTTGCCACAACATTCAGTGCCTACCGGATGCACTTTTCGATCCAGCAGGAACAATCCCCATGAAGGTTGAAGCAAAGGCCGCTTTCGGTAACGACTTTATGCCGATCGGAGATACGGGCTGCTACATGCATGTCCTGGACTGGGCCCCCCGCGTAAGAGACGCCTGGATGGGTCTACCGGCCCGCATCGAGAGCGCCATCCACCCCAATCCAGAAGACTGCTTCTTTGAATTCTACTCGGGCAGCAGCTTCGTTTCCACAATGTTAGCCAGCAGATTCAAGCGCGTTGATTCGTTGGATTGTCGCGAATACGCAATGCTTTCTTCCAAGATGAATGCTCGTAACGTGATGGACAACAACATGAGATTCCATCGTGGTCACGTGGAAGTAGAGTTTTTCAATAAGTTCTTCAGCAAGAAGGATAACGAAGGTCGTTGGACACTCTACCTGAACCTTCCAGGCGACGAAAGTTTGGCTCCCGGTGTTGACCAAGCTCTATCTCAGTCTAGAGCGGAAAGAATCCTCCTCCAGACATCCAACCTGGAGGTCGCCGCAAAAGAAATCAAGCATCTCCGCCGCGAGGGTTACATGCTCCGAAAGAGCATTCCCCTGTACCTGGAACCGGACAGTGGCAAGTTTGAAATTCTTTCCTTATTTACCCCTGACCGAGCAGGAGTCCTGGGACAAAATCCTGCACTCAAGGCAAAATCTCGCAATGTTCAGCGCCCCCAGGAGCGTGTTTTCCGCGAAAATCGTCAAGAACAACCCCGTTATATAACGGACATTCCGACTTTTAAGCAGAGAAAAGGTTAAATTTTTTAGGAATATTCCCTAAAGGATCATTATGCGACTTTTTAAATGTGCATCCATCTGTCTCGGCTTTTCAGCCCTTTTGGCATCTGCCTACATCGTCAAAGAAGGCGACACTCTTTGGGACTTGAGCGATGAATTCCTCCAGGACCCGTTCGCCTGGCCGGACCTTTGGGAAAATAACCGCCACATCCAGGACCCCCACTGGATTTACCCGGGCGACTCCATTTACCTGGGCGACAGCACCCGAGAAGAACAGGCTCTGTCTGAAGCTCCTAAAAAGAGCAAGCATCCCTGCGAAGCCGCTGTGGCAGACACAAACCTGCCCAAGGGCGTAACTTCCGTTGGATGCGACGAAGACGATTCCCGTAATTCTGAATTCGAAAACATGCTGGGCGACCTGCGTAGCAAGGACAAGAAGGACAAGAAAAAGAAGAAGGAAGAGGACGCCTATTATTATAAGAAGCGTTCCGCACCTAAGCTTTTCAATGGCTACTATCAGGTTTTGGCCCCCGAAATCTATACGTTGGACTCTCTGAAGAAGGACAGTTCCTTCTTCTCGATCATCTCCGGCGAAAAGAAGGTTCCCCTGATTCACCTTCCCGAAACAGAAGTCGTGGTCGGAATCGGCAAAAAGACCAACCCCAACTTGAAGAAGGGTGACCTGGTTGAAATCATTGACGCTCGCGCCATCGACGTTCCAGCCTCCAAGGGCAAGAGTTTCGACAAGTACGCACTGCTCAGACTTTCCGGTTTGGCAAAGATTACCGCCATTGGCGACACTTTGTCTAGAGCACAGATCATGCAGAGTTTCCGAGAAATTCGCATCAACCAGTCCAAGGCCCGTCTGAAGAAGCCTCTTAATCCGATCAACGTATCTGGCTATACCGAAGAAAAGGCTGCCAAGATGGATTCCCTAGCCATGATTCGTTACGCAATGGACCCCATGCTTATCATTGGTGCCTATGCTTACGTTCTGATCGATAAGGGAGCAAGCCAAGGCTACAATACCGGCGACGCAGTTGCCGTGTGGGATGAAGACAAGTCCGATGCCACCTTGCCGCCTCGTTTGATTGGCCGAGGAATCATTACTAGAGCAGCCGAGAAGGAAGCTGCTGTACTTATCCGCGAAGTGTACTCCAACAGCCGCCGCATCGAAATGGGTCACAAGGTTTCCATCACCCATCGAGCCAACGTGGTTAAGTGATTCCCTCAAGGATTCACTAAAAAGGGTCCATGCAGGTTTCGCGCAACAATCTGCTTTTCATCCTTTTATTTGCGGGGGGTATTATCCTGCCCACCGCAATTCTTGCTTTTTTAAGTTTTAGAAATATTCAAAACGAAGCCTTCCTTGCCCAAAAGAACTTCGACGAAAGTCGAGGCTCTTTCCAGGCTGAAATTGAAGACGCAGTCATCAAGGAACAGAACAAGATTTACCAGGAGACCAAGACGGCCTCCCTGTTCCTGTACGAGCAACCTCAAGGACTTCTTGACTTCGGCCACGCCACAGAATTCAAATCCGTAGAAGGCATTGAAGCCATTTTCCTGTTCAACAAAGGTTCCCTGATCTACCCGGATATTTCCTCTAGGCATTTCCGAAAATCCCTGGAATTTTCGACGTTAACCCCATCAGGCATCGAGAAGAGCCTTTTCCAAGCAGAACAGAACATCAAAGGGGAATCTGCCCAGTCTGCCTACCAAAACCGGGTAGCACGGTCGATGCGTCCCATCACCATGATCTTCGAGACAAAGGAAGACCAAGTTCAAAATATCCTCGGTCTGATTCGATACAATTATCGAAACAAAAAATACGACGAGGCCTTGAAGCTGCTCGAAATTCTCGAAAAGCAGCATCACCTTCAAGGTTATCTTCATGCGGACTTAACCCACTCTATCAACCTGTTGCATTTTGAAATTCTCGTTCAACAGAAGAAGCACCAGGAAGCTCAAGAATACTGCCTTTCCGTACTAAAGCAGTTCCTAGAATCAAACAGCATTGAAGACATTTCCTCTTCAAAGTTTTTCTTTGAAACCGCCTTTACCCAAATTTTGTCCTTTGAAAACCTTCAAAGCGACAAGCGCGAAGCTTTCTGGAATCTTCGAGAAAACTTCAATAGACAGCTCGGCTACATGGATATCCTGTTCAAGCACAAAGACCTGTTCCAGGAAATTCTTGAAAGTGAGGCGGTTGCCAAGGAAGGAATTCTCTACAGCCACGACAATGACATATCCTTGTTCAAGATGTCCTACCCCATTCTTTCTGGGGACCAGGTTGTCATAGCCAAGATTGACAAGGAAGCCTACCAAGAACGTCTTCTTAGCAAGTTGAAAACCGTGGCACAAAGCTGGAAAAACATTCCCTTTGCCATTACTGATAAGAACGAAAAAGTTCTCCTAGGAACAATCCTAGACAGCACCGCGGTTCTTAACCAGACTTCCTTGACCGACGCCTTTGGTTGGGAATTTACTTTGTACGAAAAAGACATGCAGGACATCAAGGCAGAAACGCGCCACCGCATGTTCCTCCTGTACGGTCTAATGCTATTCGCATTGATTACGGTCATATTCGGTTCCGTCTTTATGTTCCGTTTCATCGCGCAAGAAAGAAAGTTGCTCTCCATGAAAGCAAACTTTTTGTCCAGCGTTTCCCATGAGTTGAAAACGCCTCTCACCTCTATCAAGATGTTCGCCGAGATGATGGCTAGAGGCCGCGTGCAAAAAGTCGAAAAAGTGCAGGAATATTCCGGCCTTATTGGCAAGGAAGCTTCCCGCCTAGAAAATTTGATTGGAGCCATTCTAAATTACACCCGCATGGAACACGGTACAGGCGCATTCAAGTGGGAAAAGTTGGACTTTTCCATTTGTGCAAGAAAGGTCTTTGACGCAGTCGAGGATATCGGCGTAGAAAAAGGCATGGAATTCCATACACATTTTGAGCCCAACGTCTTTGTCATGGGAGACTATACCGCATTATACAGCCTTTGTCAAAACCTGATCGAAAATGCAATCAAGTATACCAACGCACCCGGCGAAATATCGGTAGACGTTCATAGCGAAGACAACATGGTTGTATTTTCCGTAACTGACACCGGTGTCGGCATTGCCTCGGCAGAACAAAAGAATATATTTAATGATTTCTATAGAGTCGGGGATGAAATGACCCGAAGCACAAAGGGGTCGGGACTTGGGTTAGCCATCGTAAAACGAGTGGCAGAAACCCACCGGGCAACAATATCACTCATAAGCAAGCCCGGTAAGGGATCCACGTTCACCGTCAAATTTAAGAGGGCAGAATAAATGGAAGACAACTACAAAATCCTAATCGTTGAAGACGAAGAGATTATCCGTTTCGGATTGCAAGACAACTTCGAAATGGAAAACTACATCGTCGAAACTGCCAATGACGGTGAAGAAGCCATCGAAAAGGCGGATTCCTTCCAGCCACACTTAATCCTTCTGGACTTGATGATTCCCAAGAAGAGCGGTTTTGAGGTTTGCCGATACATTCGCAAGAAGCATCCCGAATGCTATATCATCATGTTGACCGCGAAAACCGAGGAAACAAGCAAGGTGGCAGGTCTTGAAATGGGCGCCGACGACTATGTAACAAAGCCGTTCTCCATCCTGGAACTTTTGGCACGAGTCAAGGCATTCTTGCGCCGTCTCGAAACTCAAAAGGCTGTGGCCGCACCAGCCCAGACACCCGACGTCCTGGATTTCCTCAACATCCATGTGGACTTCAAGAAGTTCGAGGCAACCAAGGCCGGAGTCCCTCTAGATTTGACAACTCGCGAATTCCAGGTAATCAAGTATTTCTGGCAACACCGTGGTGAAGTCGTTCTTCGAGAAGATATCCTCAAGGAAATTTGGGGATACAACGACGACAACATGCCCACCACTAGAACAATCGATAATCATATCGTCAACCTCCGAAAGAAAATCGAAGACGACCAAACCAACCCGAAGATCATCATCTCGGTTCGCGGAGCAGGCTACAAGTTCGATGTCTAGTATTTGGGAAACATTATGTAAGGCCAGGCTTTGCGCTCTGCTGGTGGCAGGAATTTCCTGCCTCCAGGGTTTTGCCGTTGCAAGCAAGATGGAAACTTCCATTCAGGAAGCCATCTACATGTTTGAAATGAAGGGCGAAACCAACGAGGCAATCCGCATCCTTACCAAGGTTTCCAACGAAGGCGACCAGGAAGATAAGGAAGAAGCCTTCTTCTACCTAGGAAAAATCCAGGAACTTGCGGGCAACAACAGTTCCTCCAATTTCTACTACAAGCAGAGTCTTGACCGTACAACGGCAACACCCAAAGCCTACTGGCTTGCAGAGCGCAGTGCAGCAACTAGCAACCAGCCAGAAAATCTTCTAAAGTCCCCCCTTGTTCTAAAGAGCCTTATCAAGGAACGCTTTGGGACCAAGCCGACCTACATACAGCTGCAAGACGAGTCTATTAAAAAAATTGAAGACGACAAGCTTGTCAACATCAATGTTTCTCTTCCCGAAAGTGCAAAAATCTTGAACATCAGTTCCCAAGGAATCTGGTACAAGGTTGCAAGCGAAGACAGCCTCGTCTTCAAACCGTTCCATGCGAACAAGGCAGAACGTTCCTACCCCATTTCCGGAATAAAGGGATTCTTCGCCAATGGGGATGAAGTCATTGTACAAGACCAGTCCACGCTGACACTTCTTAACAAGAAAGGCATCAAGACCCAGATAAGTCAAAAGTATGACGGCTGTGTCATTGAAGGTGTGTTCAAGGCTACAAACGAATACATCCTTAACTGCCCAGACAACGCAATTCACTTTATCACCGTGGAAGATGGCACAGAAACAAGAACCATCGCCCAGTTCGATGTCATCAAGAAAGTTCTAGCCGATCGAAACAACCTGTACCTAGTTTCAAGTAACTACCTCTATTGCTACATCCCCAAAAGAAGCAACGCACCCTTATGGAAGATCGCCGTCGGCAGCGTGGAATACCTATTCATGTTCGAGAAGAACATCGTCCTTCTTGAAGCCTCCGGACGAATCGCCTTGATAGATCCCTCAACAGGTTTCACCCGAGTAACCGTTAGGAGCGACGCTTCCGCAATCCATACCCTCGCCGAAGGAACTTTAGGCCTGTTCACAAGCGAAGGCGCCATCACCGCAGTAGACACCTTGTTGCGTCCGCTATGGCATTTTAACTTTGCTAAGCCCATCGAACATTCCCCCATTTATACAAACGGTAACATCTATCTTTACTTCGGAGATCGAAAGCTTCAGTCCATAGCTCCGAGATACTACGGAAAGCGACCGCTACAATCTGAAATCATGGCCAAGAAAGCCGCCCAGCTGAGCGAAGAAGAAGAATGGGACGAACTACCCTCTGCACTCGACAGTCTTTTCAAGTTGGAACCCGGAAATGCCGAGGGCTGGTTCTTCAAGGCTTTGTTCCTTGAAAAGAAGAACGGTTCCGACAAGGAAAAGCAAAAAGCCTGGTCCGAAGCCGTTCGACTTTCCGTCAGCAACCCCCTTGTTACCAACCTTATCCTAAATCGATACGGAAAGGCCATTGGGGCAAAGTTTGTAAGTCTGCTGCCGACTTCCCCCAAGACTCGTTACCCCCAGTTCTTTAGCAACAAGAAGAACCTGTTCACCATCGACCCCTCTGCAGACAGGCTGCTCTGCATCAACGTAGATAATGGAGAACTTCGATGGTCAAGAAACGTAGGCAAACTCGACAACAGTCCGGTTATCGCAAATGACGAAAACACCTTAGCCATTGCCTCCGGGTACAACCTGGCCATCTACGACCTAAATAAGGATTTTGACCCCACAATAATCCAACTCCCCGGAAAAGCTTTCGAAGCCAAGGTCTACAATAACGCAACCTATATTTCCACCTGGAACGGATACCTCCTTAAGATACTGCGTTCCGAAAACAAGTTGGCCTGGTCCAGAAAAATATTCTCTGTACCCTTCCTCATCTCCAAGAACGACGAAATCATCCACGTAAGCAACTTGGATGGTGAAATAGTGGATGTAGACGACAATGCCGGCCAAACAAGGGAAGGTTCTTCTAGAAAAATCATGAATTCCATAACCCATTTGGCCAGCACTGATTCCATTCTTGTAGCAGCCTCAGGCAACAACCGCCTGTATATATTCAACAAAAACCAGGGAGACAAGCCCCCCGTCCAGATACTCCAGGAAGCCTCCATCGTATCATTACAAATTACCCAGGACCAAGGCGAAAACAGGATTCTTATTGGCCTTGCAGACCAATCCATTTTGCTCTATACAGAAACGGGAGCCCCTCTCTGGAAGTTCCAGGGAAAGAACTCCATTTTCACAAAACCCTACGTAAAAGACGGCGAAGCATGGATTGATCAAGGTAACGAAGTTGTTGGAATTTCCCTAAAAGACGGTAAAACCACAAGGAAATTCAGCACTCCCGGAGGAGCAGGGACCCCCTTCATTATGAACAAGACCATGTTCAGTGCTTCCCCAAAGCGGTTGCTTTACGGCTTCAATTTGTAATATTTACGTAACATATTCCAAATTAGACTGAATTACAGCTCTTGTAAAAAAAAATTGGTGGTTTTTTGTAACAAATGTCACTAAATTTTCAATGATATTTCCAACCGGAAACAAGATGAGCTTATCAATGACGTTTTCTCGATTCTTTTTCAAGGGATTGCTGGCCCTAACGAGCCTAACCTTATTCGCATGCAATGAGGAATCCAAGGAAGTCGCCGAAAAAGACAATTCCGACTATCCTCGCATGGAAACCCTTTATATTGGAGGCTTCGACTGGGCTCCCCCCTCCAACTTCAACCCCCTGAATTACGACCCCAATTTCCCGATTGACGGCAACTGCCGTTTGTCTTACGAAGCCCTGTTGGCATTTAACCAGTTGAGTGGTGAACTGGAACCCATGCTCGCCGACAGCTACACGGTCAGCGACAGCTCCATTTCCGTCCATCTGGACACTCGCGCCAAATGGAACAACGGCCAACCGGTCACTGTGGACGACGTCATCTACACATTCCAGATTGACTCCATTCTCCCCACCCCCCGCCATGGCAACTGGGAATACCTGAGCAAGGTTACTGCAGACAACAACAACAATGTGACTTTCCACTACGGCAAAATCAAGAATCCGCTCATCATCTTGAACGCCCTTGCCGAAACATCCATCTTGCCCAAGTCCATTTTTGAACCGCTAATCCAATCGGCCAAGTCAGGAAAGACCTACGACATGGCAAAGATTACCGAATTCAAGAATGACTCCGCCCTTGTGATTTCCGGCCCCTATGAACTCAAGTCCTACTCTCCGGAACAAATTGTTTTGGAAAGAAACGACAACTACTGGGGCAACGTAAAGTACAACGGCAAGAAGCCCGCACCCAAGTTCATCATCCATTCCCTCTACAATGGCAACAACCACTTCAACAGCGCCATGACCAAGGGTAACCTGGACATTTCCTCCGTGTTCCTGCCCCGCATTTGGGACAAGGCTCGCGATAGCATCCGCGCCTGGAGCCGTAACGAACCTTACCACCAGCCGGGTTCCATCACCACCCTCATTATTGCCCATCACGCAGAACCATTCAACGACGTAGCCATCCGCCGCGCCATGATGCATGCAATCAACTTTGAAAAAATCAAGTCCAGGGCAGTATCCAACTACACTCCCGCAGTGCAGCCTGGCTTCATTCTCCCCTTCGGAATTGAATCCAAGTATTTCAACAAGGAAGATGCCGAAAAGTACGGTTACAGCTACGATATTGAAAAAGCAAAGTCTATTCTTTCCGATGCAGGCTACAGCTGGGACAGCGAAGGCAAGCTCTTGAACAAGAAGGGCGAACCTGTCCGTAGTTTCACTATCGAATGCCCCCAAGGCTGGACCGACTGGGAAGACGCAATCAAGGTTGTGGTTGAATCCTTCAACGAAATCGGTCTTTCTGCCGAAGAAAAGTTTGTGGACTACGGTGCCTGGGACAAGGACCTTCGTCTTGGATCCTTCGACCTGGCCATGAAGACCCAAACCGCAGAATTGTCCGCAGCATCACCTTGGAATCGCTTTGAACAGTTTATGGGCAAGTTCTCCTACAAGCCCGTAGGTGAAGAAGCCTTTGCAAACCAGGGCCGCTACAAGAACGACGATGCCTACAAGCTGATTTCCGACATTCCGGCCATGACCGAAGAAAAGGACCTGGTTGCAGCCTACAGAGAACTGAACAAGATCTTCATGGAAACCATTCCTGTGCTTCCGGTGATGTACCGTCCCACACAATACTACCAATTCTCTACCAAGTATTGGACCAACTTCCCCACCGAAGAAAACCCCTACGCGCCGCCTCAAATTCTAATCGTAGCAGCGGGTATTAAGGCTCTTTGGGGAATCAAGCCGGTTAAGTAACAAAAATGCTTTTTTATCAGAAAAACGCTCCTAAAAGGGCGTTTTTTTGTTTTTTCCCCCATAAATAATCTATTTTTCGCAAGACACTTTATGTGGAGGATATGATGGGTAAATCTCGTTTCATTTTGCCGAACGCATTCACTAGCATGAATTTCCTGCTGGGCGTTTTCGCTATCTGCTGGGCAACTGGAGCATTCAGTTCCTTTACTACTTCCGACCCCATCCGTATGGCTTCGTATTTCATCGTCCTTTGCGTTCTCCTGGACAAACTGGATGGTTTTGCCGCACGCCTGGTAAACGCCAGTTCCGAATTCGGCGCCCAGTTCGACAGTCTGGCCGATTTGATCGCATTTGGCGTAGCCCCGGCATTCACCCTGTTCTTTACCTACAAGACCATGGCACCGGAATGGTTCCAGTCCAATGCAGTTCTGCTGATTGTTGCATTCTCCATCTACGTACTCTGTGCGGCAATGCGCTTGGCTAAGTACAACGCCTGCGACTCCGACACATATCACCACCATTTCTCCGGATTGCCTTCCACCTTTGCAGGCGCAATTAACGCCATTCTGGTGGTCTATCTGAAATCTAAGGGTCTGTTCGCCAACACCGAAAGCGCAATGATCTACATTCCCGTTTTCGTAATGCTGATTACAGGTCTCCTGATGGTAAGTCCGCTGTTCTTGCCCAAGCTCCAGCCCCGCAAGAATGTGGCATTCAACGCCTTCCAGGGATTCCTCATTGTAGTCACCTACATCTGCGGTTTCACTTTCGTGTCCGAAAAGATCCCCTTCGTCACCGAATACCTGCTGCTCCTCATGGCCTGCTACATCGTCATCGGTTTCAGCCTGGGCCTTATTCAGCGCAAGAAGATCATTGCCGAAGCAATGGCAGAAAAGAAATAGCTAGAGTTTTTCTAGAAGTTCAATGAAGGATTGACCATAACGGTCGAATAGGGCTTCTAGAGACATCCTGGGCAATTCCAAGGTAACGCACTCCATGAGTGCGTTTTTTTGTTCTTGAGACGGATTGCCGCAAGACTGTTCTTTACACCATGTACCAAGGCTGCCCGGCGTAGGATAGCCGATATCCGGCAGCCACGGGAGGTTGAAAGCCTTACAGAAAAGATCCACTAGAGGAGTCCTGCTGGGGGCATCCACACAGGCGATGGGCGCATGCATCGAGACGATGGAAGCGGGCTTCAGCTGGGCGATTAGGTCCAGCAGGGCACGAACCTCGGGCTCGCTGCCGCCGGCAGTTCCGGCCGTAAGGACCGTATCACGAGGAGCCTCCAGGACAGAGCGTGACATGACGTCCCCTGCAGTCCAGTTTGACGTGGGAAAATTGCGGTTAAGGTCCACCCCACGCAGGTTACCGCGAGTCCCAAGGGTCATGCCATCGGGATTGGCACACAGCACGAAGGCCACGTTCTTGAAGGGGCGGTCAAAAGCCCGAAGGCAGCGGCTCAACAGAAAGGTCGTCTCCGGCTCTTCGCCGTGGATTCCTGCAATCACCAGAATGCGGCAAGGTCCCTCACAGGGAACGTACTGCAGAACCGATCCCTGAAGGGACCGTCCATATTCCTTAAGAGGCAGACGAAATATTCCACGGGACGAAGATTCAAGAGCCATAGCGAGTCCCTAAATCAAATAAAGTACGGATAGATGTATTCTTCCGCCAACTTGTCCAAATTGTCCAGAAGGGCGGACTTGCAGGCAATATCGGTCTTCTCATAGATGGAACGAAGTTCCTTGAGGTCAAACTCTTCCAGTAGTATTCTTGAAGAAGGAAGATGTGCGATATGCCACTTCTCCGGCTGAATTTTGCCACGTCCGGGAACAAACACGCGGCTAAAGCCGAAGGCCTCGTCAGCGTCCATCAATTCAGTCAACTTCTTGTGGAAAGGAGCAAACATGCCATCGCATTCCGCAGGAGTCAGTTCCACCTCATACCCTTCGGGACAGGCATTACCATCCACCACATCAAGGTCCGTACCCAAGTGGTGGCGGCTGGCGCCAGGAAGTGCAGACCAAGTGAGAATCGCATACATCAACTGTTCTTCGTCTGCAGGCCTCTCCATGGGAACGCCGCTAGCATCAAGGAGTTTCAATTCACCTTTGGCCTTACGGTTCCAGATACTGAGTTGGCGTTCGAAAGGGCGGTAAGCGGATTCCAAGCGAAGAGAAAAGCCATATTCACTTAAACGGGCTTTTAGTTTGTTGTAATTAGGCAAAATTACTTTATCAACAACATAGCCATCTACGTTTACAAAATCAGAGGAATCGGGCTGTCTAAATCCATAGCAATTCAGAGAACTCATTTTATAGTTCCTCCCATTTTTTCAATCAAGTCCATCCACTGCTTGGTGGTAGCTTTTTTCTTTCTGGATGTTAGAGACTTGGCATTTAAAGTTTTTCCAGTTCCTTTCGAAACAGTCTTGGAAGCGCTACAAAGAGCCACCGCTAAAGGCGAGGGATTCGCATGTGTCCAGGCAATGGCCAAGGCGTCGGATGCATCGAGAGGAAGGTCGCCGCCTTGAATTCCAAAACGGGCAAAGATCATGTTGGCCACCTGTTCCTTGCTGGCGGCACCATCACCGGTAACAGCCTGCTTAACAACCTTTGGTGGATATTCGTTGAAACTCATTCCACGACGTTTGCATGCCACAAGGACTGCTCCACGGATGTGTCCCAGCACCAAGGCACTTTTGGGATTTTTTGCAAAAAACACCCCTTCCATACCTAGCGATTCCGGTCGGTACTTATCCAGCAATTCTTCCAATTTGCTTACAATATGAAGAAGCCTATCTTCCAAAGCCTTGCCTGCGGGGGCATGGATTGTTCCATACTCCAGAACTTTCGGCATCTGAAAGCCTGTATCTATAAATGCATACCCTGTTGTTATAGAACCGGGGTCAATCCCAAGGATAATCATGCAATGAAAAATAAAAAATATCTAGATTTCATTGAGTAAAAGCAAGGAGTCCACTATGCTTATCGATCAAGAACGTGCAGGCATTATTATGCGCACCAATACCCATCCGCGCCAGCTGGGAATTCCTCTCAGCCGTTGGGGTCGAAACCTTATCGCCTGCTGCCCGTTTCATTCTCCCGAAGAAACGTCCTTGTTCTTTTATGACGCCTTAGGATATTGGCGCTATCGCTGCCTTCAATGCGGCAGCGAAGGCGATCTTATCGAGTTTGTTATGCGGAGCCGTTTCAACGGCCTCGAAGAGCCCGCAGCCCGAGCAGAAGCCCTGGACTTTCTTGGCACACTAGAACCTGATCACGAGACACAGGATGAACACCCTTGGCTTAAAGAAGTCGGTGGTGAAAAATCCAAGGTTCTGGAAAATTTCGTTCGCTACTGCCACTGGGCTGCCTGCAAGAGCCCTTCTTCTGCTGAATTTTTACAGTCCCGCGGCTGGAGCATCGGACAGGCCCAGCTTTACGGCATCGGCTACTACAGCGGCGACCCTGAGCCTTTCGTCAGCTACTGCATGATGGCCGGCATTGAGCGCCACCAGATCAGTTTCTACCTGGACAACCTGGAAGCTTATCACGAACCGCGCATTACCATTCCGGCACGAAACTCCAAGGGGTTAATCCATTCCGTATATGGTCGCCTCATTGACGATTCCATTGGTGCGCACACCTACGTTTCCTATGCATCCGGCCCTAGCGATATTCCTTTCAATATCCAGCCCGAAAACAGCAAGCCTATCATTGTAGAAGGATTCTTTGATGCTCTGACTGCCGACCTGGCAGGCATTCCTGGCGTAGTTTCCACCATGTACCAGGAACTGAGCCAAAGCCATCTCTATAAGCTCAAAGCCTGCGGTGCTGATTCCGTCACTGTAATCCTCAGGCGCGAACAGGACCGTAGAGTCCAGGAATTCCGTATCCAGAAGTACCTGAAGATGGCAGAACAGCTGAACATGAAGTTCAAGTCCATTGTTCTGCCCAAGGGCGAAACCGTTGATGAAGTCATTAGAAGAAACGGCGCCGACCAGCTGGTTACCCTCATTGATCAGACCGAAGAGGATACCGTTCACACCCATCGTCGTTCCATGCTGTTGCAGGACATCAAGGAAAACTTTGATACCGCAATGGGCTGTCCGCCAGATGTAAGCGTGGGCTATGCATTGAATACTTTCCCCAAACTGACTCAAATCATCGACGGTATCCAGTCCGGATGTTTCTACGTCTCTTCAAAGCCCTTCGGTCTCAAGACCACATTGCTTTCCAGCTTTGCACTGGACCTTCTTGAAAGCAACCCGAAGCTGAAGCTTATCTACGTGGCACTGGAAACTCCTCGCCGCCAGATTTTCGACCGTCTCGTCGCCATGCTTATCGGAGAATCCGTTCTTACCGTACGCAAGCAGAGCGAAGACGAAGCTGTCAACCAGAAGATTCTGGAAGCCACACGTCAACTCATGGGCTATGTCAGAAACAACCGTCTTGAAATTTGGGACGACCAACCTGTATTCGACAACAAGGACTTGCTGGAAACCCTGAAGGAAGAAGTCAAGGAACATCCGAACCTGGTGGTAATTATCGATGGTATCGACCACCTGAAGGTCGCAGACCACATGGACCTTTCTGATATCCATGAACGTCGCGCCTCCGTGATTCTTGACCTCTACAAGGCTCTTGATATTCCGCTGTTCCTTGGCGGTGAACTGATTGACTCGGAACAGGGTCTGGTTGGCCCCCGCGCCTACCTGAGAGATTCCGACGCCATCTACTGGCTGGAATCCAAGGGCGGCAACCTGTTCATGAACGTAGATTCCAAGCGTCTTGGCAGCAGCCAGCTATACCAGGGTAACCTGAGCATCGATCCGCTGTCTAACCGCATGCAGGAAGAAGCCTAAGCGAATCAGGGCTTTACGAATGTTCACCATCGTAGACTTCAACAACTTTTGGAGCCCCTCAGGAGGCGGTGTCCGCCGATACCACCTGCAAAAGATGGCGTACTACCAACAGCAAAGCGAAGTACTTTCTGTATTTGTCATGCCCGACTCCAAGACATTTACAGAAAAGAAAAGCGACGGACTGATCATTGAACACGTCGAAGCATACCGCTTCCCTGGCAACTGGGAATACCGATTCATCTGGAAGCAAAAGCAGATTCAGCCGATTCTACGCAAGTACATGCCCCAGGTCATTGAAGTCGGCTCCCCCTACATCTTGCCGTCTGTTGTCCGCAAAGCGGTTCGCAAGGTTTGTCCCAAGGCAGCACTGCTCAGTTTCTGGCATGCGGACTTCCCCGTCACCTACGTGGAACGCCCTGTCGCCAACAAGTTCGGGAAAACTCTCGGTAGGATCTGTCGAAAAATTGCATTCTGGTATGCCCGCCGAGAATTCAACAAGTATGACGGCATCCAGGTTTCCTGCAAGGAAGTCATGGAGCGCCTCGACCAGAATCATCTTCCCAAGTCCCATTGGATTCCGCTGGGTTGCGACATCCAGATGTTCTCTCCCGAGAAGCGAGACGAGGAACTGGTCAAAAACTTAAAGGACGGCAATCCTGAGCGATTAACAATTTTCTTCCCCCACCGTTTCTGTGCGGAGAAGGGTATCGAGTTAATGTTAGGCGCCTACCCCATCATTGCAGACAAACTCAAATGTGATCCTGCCTTGATATTTGCAGGCACAGGCCCATACCTGCCCCAGGTTCAAGAAGCCGTAAGCAAGTATCCGCGCATCCAGTACGCAGGCTTCATCAAGTCCATTGACGATATGGCAAGGCACTACGCCAGTGTGGACTTAGGCATCGCCCTCTCTGGCTGGGAAACCTTTGGATTGTCCATTCTTGAAAGCATGGCCAGCGGAAACGCCCAGGTTGGCGCCGCCACAGGAGCCGCTGCGGAACACGTCAGGGAATCAGGCGCGGGCACCATCCTGGAAACAAGAACGCCTGAAGCCCTGGCAGACGCCATCGTAAACCTGTACCATCAGGATCTTACACAAAAGAAACTTAACGCCCGCAAGTATGCGGAAAATTTCAGTTGGGATCATTGCTTCAAGCGCCAGCTGGACCTGTATAAAGAAATCTCAAAACAAAAAGGAACCTACAATGATTAGACATATCGTTTGGTGGAAATTGAAAGCCGAAGCCGAAGGCGCAACTGCTAAGGAAAACGGCGAAAAGCTGGTAGCCGCATTCCACGCCCTGGAAGGCAAGATTCCGGGTCTGGTCAGCATCGAGTCCGGTCTCAACTTCAACAAGAGCGAACTGGGCAATGGCGACATCGAATACGATATCGCACTTGACACGACCTTCCGCACCAAGGAAGCTTTGGACTTCTATCAGGGCCACCCGGATCATCAAGCCATCGTTGGCTTTGTGAAGAAGGTTGTTACCGAACGCCGCGCCGTCGACTTCGAATACTAATCTTACCGAGGCTTACATCGTCTTTGGGACTCCCATTAGCGGGAGCCCCATTTTTTATATTTACATTCATGAAGAAAAAGATTGCAGATGTCATCAGTAAGGTAGCGCCCTACCTGGTTCCCTTCAAGAACTTGATTCCCATTTCCCTGGCGGTCTGGTGCACCCACATCATCTTTCGCTTCTTGCTATTGTTCCGTAACAACCCTTACGGATTCCCCTTTGTAAGCAAGCCCGACTGGTACATTTTCCACGCCATCTGCATTGACTTCATCTGGATTGTCAAGGCGCTGCTGGTGTTCCTTGTTGCAGGAGCCATCGCCAAGTTTGTTGGAAGCAAGTTGAATATCAAGAGCAAGGTTTCCCTTGTTAAGGTAATCTCGATTATTTTCGTAATCTTCCACGTTGTCATCATGTTCTTGAGCGCCTTTGACAATGAGATGCAGCGTTTCCTGGGTTGCCATCTTTCCTTTGGCATTGCAAACACCTACAAGGACGCCTCCTCCCTGATCATGCTCTGGGATTATGTTGGCAACGACTTGTCCATTCCCTATCTGCAGGTTTTCATCGCCCTCTTCATGTACCCTCTGACCTACGGTTTCTACCGCCTTTGGGCTAAGAAGGGACTTACCGGAAAGAAGACCCTTGTGGGCATGTTGATTTTCCTTATCGCCTCTAGCCTTTTCATCAATGTCATCTGGACAGGTAACGCTCGCATGAAGAAGCTGCGTCCCATGGTGACCTTGATCTATAACGAAATCTTCGAAAATTCTGGCAGCGGAAACCTGACTCCGGAAAAGCTTCCCAGTTACGCCGATTCCTACCAGAAAATCTGGCAGCAGATTGAAGGCGACGACCTCTGGGAATTCCCCAAGGATCAAGGCAAGACTCCTCTTTACCGCACTCCCAAGGCTGCCCTGCTGCAGGACGAAAAGTTGCTGGAAAGAAGAAACCAGAAACCCAATTTCCTGGTCATCTTCATGGAATCCCACAGAGGCATGAACACCGGCTTTTTGAACCTGGACAAGCCCTCCCCCACACCCTACTATGACTCCATAGCAGCTAACGGCAGAATCTGGGAACGCATGCATACCAGCGGTCTTCCCACCACAGGCGGTGTTCTCACATCCCACACAGGCCTTCCCCACCATTCCTATAAGGCCGAAGCCACGGAACTGGCTCACGTAAGCCTTCCTAGTTACGCATCCATTTTGCGGGACTCCGGCTACGTGACCCACTACTTCTCCGCAGCAGACCCTGCCTGGGACAATCTGGGCGTCTGGATGTCCAAATGGTACACAGCACAGCACTACGACCGTAACCGCGAAGATGATTCCACCTTCTTTGACCATACCACAGCATACGTCATCGACACCTTGGCTAAGGAAGGCAAGCCGTTCCTGGTCACCATCACTACACGCTCCAACCATTACCCCTTCAACTTTGCCGCGGGCATGACTGACGAAGAAAAGGCAAGACCCCTGACCGAGCGCATCAACGTCACCATGAACTATGCCGACCGCCAGCTGGCACGCTTTATGCGTGCTGTTGAAAAGGAAGAATGGTACAAGAACACCTACGTGATTATCCTTGCAGACCACGCCTTCCCCTTGGGCGAAAACGGCGTTTCCACCATGAACGGCGGCGGTTTTTCCAACGCCACCTGGATTCCCTTCATGATCTACGGTAACGGCATCGAACCGGGCCGCGATACAGTTGAAACCTCCCAGATTGATATCGCCCCCACCATCATGGAACTGGCCGGTATGGCTGTGCCCAACATGTTCATGGGGCATAACTTACTACGTTCTGCGAAGGCCGCAGTTGAAGATTCCGCTATAGCAAAGGATCCTGCAGAAACCACGTCAAATGATTCCGTGGAAACCTCTGTAGCAGTTGTTGATAAGCGCGAAGGCCTCTCCCTGGGAGCCTACTTCGGATACGCCGCTATCGGTATGAACGGCAAGCGTCTGATTTCCAAATATCCTATCGACGAATCCACCGAATGGCTATTCAACGACAGCGATACCCACCAGAAAAATAACCTGGCCGAAAGCGAAAAGGAAACCGTCAAGGTCCTCAAGGAAAAGCTTGACACCCTCATCAAGATTTCCGATTACGCCTTGGAAATCGGATTCTGATCCGCCGACAAGTCGTCTCGAAACCAGGGAAAATTACCTGTAGGACTAAAAAAGCATCCCCTTGTTTTTCGTCCTATTTTTTCTCAACAAAGCAACGATTTTTTAGGACTAAACTTTGCACGATTAAGTTTTGGTCCTACAAATCACGAGAAAAACAGTCCAACAACCACCAAATCATTAAAAAAAATAGGACTAATCCACTCCTTGCGGGGATTTAGTCCTATGTTAAGCAGAAAACCGTTTCATTAATTCACGAAACGGGCAAGATTCCTAACGTTTGTTATTTCTTCTTCAGCCAGGAACCGCACAGGTACATAGAGAAGATGATGCTAGTCACCAGGAACATGGCAATGCCGAGGCAAGCCAAATCGCCGATTCCCTTAAGGCCGCGGTGAGTGGTAAAGAGGAAGCCCACAAAGCCTGCGATAGTGGTGCAGGAACTGGCGATGACGTTACGGCCAGTGGTGTCTATCAACTGACGGAGGCTCATGTTCTTTTCGGACGTCCAGGATGTGATCATGTGGATGGTGGCGTCAATGCCAATGCCCAAAGTCATGGGAATCACAATCACATTGTAGATGCTGATCTTGCCGAATTCAAACATATCCGTAAGCAAACCCATCAAGCCGAGAGTGAGCACCACACCCATGCCAAAGGAGACGCAGCCAGCCGCAAAGAGACGGGGTTTTCTGAAGGATACCACCAAGGTACCAAAGATTACCAGGATGATGACAAAGGCAAGTCTAAAGCTATCCTGCTTCACAGATTCGATTACGTCGGAAAGAATGAACTGGGAAGAGAAGGTGCGAAGATTTTCGCCATCGAAGTTCCAGTGGCCATAACGTTCCTGGAAACGGTGCAGGGCATGGGCGTCCCAGCTGGGGAAATCGCCGTAGATAAAGCCAATCTTACCGTAGGAGCCATCCTTTTCTCTCAGGATATCCAGAGTCCAGGCAGGCACATCTTCGGCAGTAAAGGTTTCTTCCACTGCAGAAAGCTTACGCAGGGTTGCGATGTTCGTGGAGTCTTCCCCTTCGGCGCGGTCAAAGACGCGGGCTTCAGCAAGGTCGCGGATTTCCTCGATGATTTCAAGGCGGGCCTTCTGGGAATCCACGGGCGGAACAAAACTCTTCAGCGTAAGGAAGCTGCCCAGAGTAGAATCCTTTTCCACGTGGAGGCGGACCATCAGCGTATCATAAAGCTTGTCCAACTGCTCAGAGGTGGAGCCCATGACAGCGGCAGGCGTAGAAGTCACTGCGCGGTTTGTTGCGCGGGTCACCTTGGTAGAAATCTTCTTGTTGTTTGTTTTCACCACCGTAGATACGCGGCGCAGGTTCTTCATGTTGTGTTCGAAATCCACATCCTTCACAAAGACGAGAGAAACTGCACCCAGCACGAAGCCGATGATAGCTGCATACTTGAAGAACTTGAAGATTTGCGCGTCATTCCAGCTTCTAGGGAAGAAACTATTCTGAGGAGCAGCAGGAATACCGCCCATGCACTTCACAAATACAGGAAGCACCAGAAGCGATGTCAGCATACTGAACAGCACACCGCTGGAAGCCACCACGCCGAATTCATAGAAGCCCTTGAAATGGGCTGCAAGCAAAGTCAAGAAGGCTGCAATCGTCGTAAAGCTTGCCAAGATGAAGGGTTTCATCATCTTCTTCTGAGCTTCTTCAAGAACCTCTTCCAAGGTGGCGCACTTATGAAGCAGCTTCTGAGCCGTTCCAAGCATGTGGATGGAATAGTCAATGCCAATGCCCAAGATGATGGATGCCACAAACACCGTAAAGGGATTCAACTTGCCGTAGAATATTGCAGTAAAGGCGAAGGTAGGAATGCAAGCGTAAAGCACGGAGGCCGTCACCAGAATCGGGCCCTTGACGCTGCGGAAGAAGAACATGGTCAGCACAATGATCAGCACAAGGCTAATGGCAAAAGAGAAGATACTGTCGTTAGCAACTTCGTCCACTTCCTTGAGGCCTTCGTAGGTTCCTTCCACAGTAAAGCGGGTCGGTACAGGATAAGTCTTGGCGCTGAAGTGAGCCAGCAGAGAATCGGTACGTTCCAGAATGTGGGTAACGAATTCATAGTCCGTAGAAGGCTTGATCAGCTTAGCGTTCACCACACCGTTAAAGAGAATCTTACCGGTGCTGTCAGGGCGAGGAGAGCCAAGCAAGCGGGTCTTCAAATGTTCAGGCAAATAAGCCTTGGGATTCCATTCCTCAGAGGACGCAGTCTTTGTCTGGACGGAATCCTTATTGTTCTTCTTGAAGAAAGAGTCGAACGCACCGACAGCTTCTTCGGGGAGGCCCAGTTCCTGAGGCAACTTGGCATCAAACCAAACACGTTCCTTTTTTTCTGCAGGGGCGGCAGCCTGAGTTGCAGAATCGCCAGAAGCATTACCGTCAAGATCTTCCAACAGGTCAACTACCAGAGGGCCGTTCTTGCGGCCGATTTCCAGCTGCAAGTCTTCCAAGTTGTCGCGGATACGTTCCAAGTGGCTCACCGGCAGATACAGGAGAGCGTTATCCTTGAAGAACTGATTGTCGTTATCAATCTGGGTAGAAACGAAATCACCTTCCCAATTCTTGTGGATGTAGTCGCTGATGGAATCCTGCAGCGCAGCCACCAGTTCCACGTCCTCACTCTGGATGGCAATCATAAACTTGTCGGTACTTCCAAAGCGGCTGAAGGACTCCTCGAGAGCCTTCACGCTGGGAGTATCTTCTGGCAGCAAGTGAGACAAGTCCGCATCAAGTTTCAATCCCGGATACTTCAGGATTGGGAAAGCCATGAGCAAAGCTAGAATCAAGTAGAAGGCCAAGGCCTTGTACTTATGCTTGCAAACCAGAGGAATGTACCACTGGGAAAATTTTTCCTGGAATGATTTCTTTTCTTTCATCATTGTACCCCTAAAATTTATTCCTTAGGCTGCATGTTATCGTTACGAAGAATAGAACGTAAAACCTTGCTTGCGCCAACAGCCTTTTTCTTCCAGTCTTGAGAATGAGTATCGTTTACCAATTCGTAAATATCGTTTTTGCCCTTGTAGATTTCTTCATTTTCCAGGCCGCCTGTTAGAACGGAATCCCGGAAGCCAAGGTAATATGCATTCTGGGAGAAGAAAACAGTAGGCTGATTTGCAGGGCGTTCCTGCATCAGCAAGTCATAACCCCAGAAATGGTTAGGTTCACGAATATTGGCCAAGTCAAAAATCGTGGGACCCACATCCAGCTGGGATGCAGCATCCTCGCGAACGTTAAAGCCGTTGATCAAGTTGGAGTCTGCTGCAAAAATGCCCATGAAGATTCGTGTGGTGGCAACACCCAGAGGCTGCGGCACCTTGTAGTCAATGGAATCCACGGGAGTATCGTGGTCACCTAGAAGTACAATGACCGTCCTTTCAAAATCCTCGCGCTTTGAAAGCACATCCAGGAAACGACCCAGCTGGTCGTCGGTATAGCGAAGTGCTGTACGGTAGCGGACCATGGCATCATCGGGCTTAGGAGCATAATCGTCAGGATAGCTGAAAAACGGAATGTGGGTAGCAATGGTGTTGAAGGTCAGCAGCCACGGACTATCCTTGGGCATTTCCCCCAGAGTCTCAATGGCTAAGTCCACACCCAGGCTATCGTCGGAATGAGGAATCGCGATATTTTCGGGAACCTTCCAGTTGTCGCCAAAGAATCGTTCCACGAAGGGAAGCGTATGGTCAAAGATCGGATTAGAAATCGTCACATAGGCGCGCTTATAATCCGTCAAGTACTCAGGGAAGCCCTTAAAGTGGTTTGAAGCGTAGAAGCTAGGAACATCTCGATTGGGATGGGACGGGAAGCCCATATAGGTGGAAGTGGTTCCGCGCACCGTCGGGTAGCCGCCACTATAAGCGTTCTTGAACCACAGGGTGCCTCCATTTTCGGAATACTTGCCGTGAGCCAGTCCCCAGATGTTTGGAGCCAAAGTCGTATCTCCAGTAAGCATCTGGTTGAAAATGCGACCCTTGAAGGATTCTCCAAAAATGAAAACAATATTGTAGGGATGCTTCGCCTTGTATTCTGCAGTTGCCCCATTCCTATAGGTGGGATATTCCTTGGCGTCACGACGCAGGCTTGCAAAATCAGACGGGAGGAAGGAATCCAAATCCGACATCAATTCATCGGTGATGGAATAGTTATCTCGGACGAATTCAAAAGTTTCCACCGCGGCAATATGCAGAATCGGTGCCGTAAGGGTATGCTTGCCCAAGGTGAAGCGCCAATCTATCTTGAAGGGAAATTCAGTTACACCGCGGACACCGCCAAGGAACAAAATCAACGGAACCAGGGAAAGTCCAAGGCCCACCGAAAGAAATGTCACCGGCACCCGCTTGCCTGCAGGAATAGCGATTGGCTTCTTGGTTCTTTTTTCGCGGATAACAGAAGCAACAACAAAAACAACCGCCCCCACCACAATCAGGAACAGTAAAGAAATCCACAGTACGCTCCCCAGAAAATCGCCACCAAGGGTAGAAAGCGTCGTGCTGTCAAAAATGTTGGACCAGTGGAAATAGGTCCGCAAAAAAGAATAGGAAAGGCGCTGGTGAGAAAAGCGGAAAACTTCATAATCCGCAATAGCGATAAAGAAGTAGAAGGCAAAGAAAAGAATGCAGATTCTCGGCTTCTTCAGGAAGGCAAAAATAGATGTCAGCACCAGAATGGCGCCAACCGCCATAAAGACCTGCCATAGGATCTTGCCAGAGAACATTTCCGTCAAAGAAAGTCCAAGAGGATCCGGAAGGCTGTAGAAAAGAACCAGCATTGCAGACTGCAAGGCAAGAGCCACGGCAGCAATACTTAAAAAGGGATTCTTCCTTACGCTTTCAAAAATTTTCTTGAATTTTTCCATCTACAGTTCTCTACGACTTTTCATCTAGAATAAAATCAACAGCCAGTTCCAAATCCTGCTTCTGACGTTTGCTCACTTCCTCATAACGAGCCTTGGCGCGTTCCTCGTACATTCCGTAGATGGATGCATCCAGCAGCTGGATCATGCGGTTCTTCATTTCGCTAACAGAGTATGGGTCGAAATAAATTGCCGCGTTATCACAGATCTCAGGAATGGAAGTGGAGCCGCTGGCCGCCACAGGTACGCCATAGCGCATGGACTGCATGGGAGGATATCCAAAACCTTCGTTCAAACTGGGGAAAATGAAGGCATAGGCATTCTTGTGCAAGAATTCTAGTTCCTTGTTTTCCACATAGCCCAGAAGCACAAAGCGGTCCTTATGGTGAACATTCTTCAAGTATACCTTGGGATTGGCTGCACCGGTAATGACCATCTTGAAATCAAAAGACTTTCCGCAGGACTCATACTGAGACACCAGTTCATCAAAAGCCTTGGCAGCACGCAGGTTGTTCTTTTCCCAGCGAGCGCCACTGGTAAGCAGAAAATACTTCTTGGTCAGAACTTCCGGAGGCAGAAATCCTTCAGGTTCGTATTCTATCATAGGACTGTAGAATACCTGAATTTCTTTATCCATCAACTCCGGGAAAAAGCTCTTGATGCTGGCGCGGCTGTGTTCGCTGACGGTAATAGTCTCGGCCTTGCCCTCGGCAATGCGTTTCGCCAAATCCTGATACTTGGGCTTGTAAAAACGACGCTTCCAGATTTCGCGGTAACGGACCAGGGCTTCCATCTTTTGAGCAAACTTCTTGGCAAAGGCAACGCCCTGTGTATCGTACTGCATTTCAAGAGCGCGTACGCCATGCCAGGTGAACACGAAACGCTTTACGTCGATAGCCCACTTCTTTTCCAAAGAATACAACGGAGTATAGAAGGCATCGATGTTGTTGGAATCGATAATCTGCTGTGGAGTAGCCTCTGCAATATCGTACAGGGGAAGCTCGTTTTTCTTGCAAGCCTCCAGAATACTCGGATCCAGATACTTTCGGCTGTCGTAGACGCAGGCAAACTTGGTTCCGCGCTTGACCATGGCCCAGAAGATGACTTCACCATAGGAGCCACCGCCATGGAACTTGGCGCTGTGAATAGGCTGTACTGCGACGAGATTAAAAAGCATCATGGTTTACGCAATTGGATAAGGGATAAAGGTTAAAGGATTTTTCCGATTAGAGAAAGCAGGGGCAGCACAAAGGGCATTTTCTTATACACAAAGCCCAAGGACTTGGCAAAGGCGTAAGAGCGGATGATGTCTGCGCCAAACTTGCCGGCATGTTTTGTCTGGTAAAGGAAGGCTTCCTTGGCATTAGCAATCACATCGTCGTAATACTCGTTAATGGTAATGCTCTTGTCAGCGTTCACCGTCACCGGGATTTCCTTAAGGTCCGTATAGAAGTTCTTGCGCAAGATCTTGGGCAGGAACACGTTCATGCTTTCGGGAACCTTATGGCCGCAGGTATTGATAATGCGGGAACCGAAGAAATGGAACACCTTGCCGTTGGGAATGTAATCCCTTGCATAAGCCATCTGGCAGTTCCATTCACCGCCAGCCTTCTGGGTGATGTAACCATGCTTGAAGTTGGCTTCTGCAAGGCTCGCCATATCGTACGGGAAGTTCTTGGACACGCAATAGAGCCACAGTTCATGCCAGGTCTTGAAGAATTCCCTAGCGGTAGGAGTATCCTTGGCATACATTACTCCCCCATTGAAAATTTCATCATTCAAGATGGGAGAAAAGCCAAGCATCTTGGCGTTATTCAGAATCTTCTTACGGTTAATGGCCTTGTGGAGATTGACGTGGAAGTCCAGTACCGCGTAGATATCGCCAGTCCATTCTGCGGGAATGCTCAAGTCACCGACGATGGCGATGTCGGAATCCATGTAGAGGAAATCGCCATCGATAACGTTACGCATCACCGTCTTGAGGTAGCGTGAGCGAAGCATAGGAGTATACTTTTCGTCCAGTTCCAACGCCATGAATTCATCGACAGCTTCTTTCAGAGCGGCACGTTTGCCAGTCAAGGTTGCAGCAGTCTTGTCATCCGTCAACAGGGTAACAAACGCCCCCGGATTATGAACTCGCAAGGAGGCAATGGCAATCAGGGTCTGCTCGCAGAAAAAATCCTTCTCGGAGCTGGTCAATACAAATAGATACTTGGTCATTTTTACTTCCAGTATGCCTCGAAGGCGTGAGTAATCTGTTTGTCCTTCGGAGGCAACTTCATATAGTCACCGTACATGCGTTTTAAGTAATAATCGTAGTCTGCATACCCCTCGTATTCTCTGTTTTCAAAGGGATAGACAGCAACATGCAGCAGGCGTTCCTTATCCATCATGGAACGAGTACCGTTATTCGTAAACAAATTCGCAATGTACTTTGAGTCTTTTGCTTTGTAGCGTTTAAAAATCCATTCGTGAATCCGGCACACACGTTTCATACCAACGATATGAGCCAATGTATACAATAAGCGTTTGTACCCCCAATCAAAGCCGATTTTCATCTTTGAAAAGTTGGCATCCATTGCAAGTACCACGACCCTCATAAAAGCACAAAGTGTCATATGGAACTTCGACATCACCGGAGAGTCCGTAACACCATCCAGAGGGAAAATATCCACCCAGATACCATGCTTATTTGTATGGCGCTCCATATTGACTTCTGTACGATTATCTACAATCTTGGCAAAGGGATAAAAGTATCCTTCGGACTTGTTGTCAATAAGGGAAAGATGGCTGTATTTTTCGCCTAGCCCGTTTTTTACAATCTGGAGAAACTTTTCATATTCATCACGGACCATGCAGATGTCAATATCATCATCCCAAGGGATATAGCCCTTATGACGAACTGCTCCAAGCAAGGATCCAAAAGCCAAGTAGTACTGCAGATTATGTTCCTTGCAAATAGCGACAATATCATCAAGAATGTCCATTTGGACATTTCTAATATCATCCTGGCTCAACAACCTCATTTTGCAGCCTCTTTCATTTTATCCTTAAGATCAGAGGTGGAAACGCCCTTGGTGTAAGGAAGATATTCAATGCTTACGCCAAGTTCCGCAAACTGTTTTTCAGTACGATTGTACCTCTCGGAACCTTTCCAGTCATCCCCGGAGAACAAAACATCAAAATGAAACCTTTTCAGGGCCAGCATCTTGTCGTCAATTTCTTCCAACGTGATAGTAGATACTTCATCAACACACTTTAGCGCACCCACAATGCGTATTCTATCTTTTTCAGGAACAACAGGAGTCTTGTGTTTTACCTGAGTCACGTAATCATCGCCACATACGGCAACAATCAAATGTTCGCACTGGGCCTTGCAACGTTCCAGCAAATTCAAATGTCCCACATGGAACAAGTCAAAAACACCAGTAGTAAAACCAACTTTGTATTTTTTCATAATTTCCTCACTACAAAAATAGCCTTTTTTTGTAGTGAGAATGTCCGCAAATTCACCATTCACCGATGAATTGCACAAAAACGTTCCTTAGTGGCGTTTGGATGCGTTCCTGTCGCTTTCCAAACGCTTTTTCTGCATTTTCCACTGCAGTCCAAGAGCCCCTAAAATCACCACATAGGCAATGATCTTTTCCGGGATGGAAAGGGTAAAGATCTTGAGGTTCAAAAGCACATAAAAACCAATCAAGCCAAACATCCAGACAATCTGGGACCAGAGCTTTGCGGAGTAGGGCCAAAGCTTTAGATAGGCCAGGTATACGTTGTTCCAAATCATGGCCACCACGTTATAAATCAGCATGGAAAGTGCTGCACCCACAAGGCCCAAGGTTGGCACCAGAAGATAGCCAGAAAGCAACGCCACACCTAGCGAAACGATGTTCATTTTCAGGGTGTAAAAACTCTTACCGATGCCATTCATAATATTGGTGGTAAGGCCAAAAAATCCAGCAAGCAAATGGACAAAAAGAAGGATACCAAGAGTCTCCGGTTGCACAATAAAATCGCTACCGGCAATACTCAAAATCTGTTCCGGGAACAGCACTATAAAGAAGCCAATGACCAACTGGATCAAGGTAATCATGGTCACGCAATAAGTGAACACCGGCTTAAGATCCGTATGAAGCCTGGACTTGTCCATCCCAGCAATGACGGGGGTTAGAATAGGATTGAAGCCAACGCGAATGGTCTGCAAGGCGTTGGAAACCGTTACCATGATGCCGTAGGCGCCAGCCATTTCGGGACCAAGGAAAAGCATAACCATCCAAAGGCCGGAACGAATCAAGAAGGAAGAAACAAACTCGTTGAAACCCAGCGGTAACGAATAAAGTAACAAGGTCTTGGAAATGCGTTTTGCTGGCCACAGAGGCATCTTATCGAACTGCTTCCGAACCAATTTCCAGTGCATCAGGAAGCCGCAGAACTGCCCCACCAAAAGGCCCAAGGGAAGTGCGTGGGGAATCCCCATAAAGTGCATTGCAATGGAAGACGCCGGAGATAGAACTGCCACAAAGAAGGAATTGATAAAGATAGCTACCTGAGGCTTTCTATTGCTTTCGGAGGTATTGCTCAGCACATAGGAAGTGGCGTAGAATACCAGGGAAATGGCGTACCAAGGCAGTTCCTCGGAAATCAAGGGCGTGTGGGAGCCAGCAAAAATGACCAGAGTCATGACCAAGGCAACAAAGGCTGAAATCCAGAAGGATTCCATAATTCCTTCGTGGTCAGGGCGGTTGTTCAACTTGTTCTGTGGCAGGAACCAGTAAAGGCCCTTGTCCAGGCCCAATGTTGAAGAGCGAGACAAGGTCAAGAGCAGCGTTTGGGTGGAAACAAAGACACCGAATTCGGCTGGGCCGAAAATTCGAGCCAGAAGGATGGTCAGGAGAGGGCCACAAACCTTAAGGATGGTACCAATAATGTTGACGATAACACCTTTCTTAAGGAACTTACTATCTGTTTCCAAATTACTCATGGGGCACAAAAAATAGCTTTTTTAAAGGGTATTTCCACCCCAAACCCTTTTTACCCCTAATTTTTTACTAACTTTGGAGCAGTATGGTACAATTCGGTCAAACTTCATGGCAAGAATACTCTCTGGCAAACATGCTGGAGACTATGCGCTATGCACCCATGAACGTGACTGTGGGAAATACTCCCGTTGTACACTACACTCTTCCCAAGACCCTTGAAGCCGGCGAAACCGTCTCCTACTGTGTGGTCTCCGGATTCAACAAGATTTCCTGGAAAGGCACCATTAGCGCCGTCAACGGAACCAAGATTATGGTCCGTCTGGCTAGCGGTCCCTTCCGCGGTTTCACAGCAAGCCACGAATTCGTTTCTGAAGGCAATATGACCGCCTGCTACGACGAATTTTCCTTCCAGGGCTTTAGCGAATTCCCCGAAGAAACCTTCGCCAAGATCATGGCTTCCGCCAGCGTCGTCTACGCTGTAGTAAGCCGCAAGGCTGCCCGCGATGTAATCATGGCGGTAGAAGCCAAGAAACAAACCCAGAGCTTTGAAGCCCTCGACCAGGCAGCCACTGCCGGTTAACCAGCGGGGTTCATCATGTACAAGAACCTTGAACAGGCTCTGCTGGATCTTGAAAAAGCAGGCTTATTGAAGCGCATCCACCAGGAAGTGGATCCCAATCTAGAAATGGCGGAAATTGCCAGGCAGGCCTTCGAAATGGGAGGCCCGGCCCTACTGTTTGAACATGTGAAGGGAAGCCCCTTTAGAGCCGCCTGCAATATCTTCGGAACCGAAGAGCGCATGAACTTTCTGTTTCGCAAGAGCCTCAAGGGAACGCAGACCGCCGTTCTGTTCAAGTCCAATCCGGTTGAATTTTTCAAAAGTCCAAACCCGGCTAAACTGCTGAGGGCCGCCTGCACAGGCCTCAACGCCCTCCCCTGCCGATCCGGCTCCATCAAGGATTTCCAGGAATGTACTTTGGCGGACCTTCCCCAGCTTAAGAGCTGGCCTATGGACGGCGGCGCCTTTATTACACTGCCCCAGGTCGCAACGCGCCCCGCTGAAAACGCAAGCGTCATGACCACCAACGTAGGCATGTACCGCATCCAGATTTCTGGAAACGAATACGGCAACGGCACGAACGGAACTGACGTAGAATGCGGTCTCCATTACCAGATTAAGCGAGATATTGCAAGGCACCACCGTAAGGCCATCGAAGAAGGCCGCCCCCTTAAGGTAAGCGTCTTTATTGGAGGCCCTCCTGCACATACCGTAGCAGCGGTGATGCCCATGCCCGAGAACCTGTCCGAACTTGTATTCGCAGGAATGCTCGGTGGCAGACGCTTCCGCTATTTTATTCACGATGGATACCTTGTTTCCAGCGACGCAGACTTCTGCATTCTGGGAGAAGTAGAACCAGAGCTGAAGCCGGAAGGCCCCTTCGGGGACCATATCGGGTATTACTCCGACAAGCATAACTTCCCCTGCCTCAAGGTAACAAAGGTTCTCTGCAAGAAGAACGCCATCTACCCCTTTACGGTTGTAGGGCGGCCGCCTCAAGAAGACACCTTGTTCGGAAGTTTCATCCATCAGGTGACAAAGCCCATGGTACCGGCCTCCATTCCTGGACTTCACGCGGTTCACGCGGTTGACGCAGCCGGCGTCCACCCTCTTTGCCTCGCACTTGCAAGCGAACGATTCCTGCCCTACGCCAAGCCCGAAGACAGGGAACCTATGGAACTTCTCAAGACGGCAAACGCCCTATTGGGATTTAATCAGGCAAGCCTTAGCAAGTACCTGCTGATTGCAGCCAAGGAAGACGAGGCCATCGATGGCGCAGGAAACCGTAAGCCAATCAACGTCAACGACGTCCCGGCGTTCTTCGCCCACGTTCTAGAACGTATAGACCTTAGGCGAGATCTGCATTTCCAGACCTCTACCACCATCGATACGCTGGATTATTCGGGCACCAGCCTGAATCACGGTTCCAAGCTGGTGATGGCTGCCGCCGGCGTCAAGCGCAGGGACCTTCGTAACAATCCCGAAGACTTGGCAAGCCTCAAACTTCCAGGCGTCACCGCGGTACAAATCCCGATGGCCGGCGTCCTTACGATTCAAGCCCCCGCTTTCGAGGGGAACGAACGTAACGCTTACATGGAGCAACTTGCCGCAGCCTTCAAGGCATGGCCATACAAAGAAAACTACCCGTGGGTAACAGTCATCGACAGCAATCCTGTGCTGGACGCGTCTCTTGACGGCCAAAAGCTGGCAGACTTCCTCTGGCTAACCTTCACCCGCTCCGACCCCGCTCAAGACATCTTCGGCGTAGACGTTTCCATCAGCAATAAGCACTGGGGCTGCAGCGCCCCCATGATCGTTGACGCCCGCATCAAGCCACACCACCAGAAGGCACTAACGCTTCCCGCAGAAATCACGGAGCGGGCACGCCGTATTCTTGAATCGGAGTTGAAGTAATGTCCAGAGTGGGGCTGTTCATCTTCGCTGTAGCCCTAATGGCCATCTCGGTTTCCGCCAAAGGAATTTGCGGAACTGCCCATATGGTTCAGCACCATCGCGACGCTGCCCAACAGCAAGCAAAAACGGTCTTGGCTCGCGCTACAACAACGGGCTGCACCGATGAAGATTTCTACGATTCCGTCTATACAAAGAAAACGGAACACTTCCAGATTTTCTACACCCTAAGCGGTCCTCATCAGACCACAATGGAATTTGTTGACACCCTGGCCAAGGATGCTGAATACGCCTGGGATTTTCACGTAAAAAAATCGGGAATGAAGTCCCCTGCAGGCGTTCCCACAACCTATCATTACCTGCAAAAAGTCGAAGACAATCTTTATCCCATTGAAATTGTCGACATCGATTTGCTGAGAGACACCCGCAACCTGTTGGGCGGATCATGCCACGGCTGTTATGGGCTCACCATTCCCTCAGACATCATTCCCGAAAAAAGTTCCCTGGTTATTGAAAACGATTTCCGTTTTACACCAACACACCACCCAACCAAGGATACCGTAGATTTTAACGGTAAGACATGCGATTACAACATGGCTACCGAAGACCTTCTTAACGAAGCCCACGACTACTCCTATGCAGACAAATGGGAAAGCGCTCTTCGAGTAACGACAATCCACGAACTGTATCATGCCGTACAGCTGCGCTATGTCGACATGTACAAGTATTGGACATTCTGGTTCGAAGCCTCTGCAGCAGGAACCGAAGAAATTGCAGCTCCAGAAATCGACGATTATCATTCCTACCTCAAGTCTCTTTCCAAGTCTGTTGGCACACCCCTCGATAGGTTGATAGAGGACTACGGTGTAGGCATTTTGTACATCTATCTACACAACCATGTAAACAAGCAAACCGACAAATTCATTTGGGAAAGCTACGCCTCCCACCCCGAGGAAAGTTTCCAGTTTCAGTTGAACGCTTTCGGAAAAAAGAACAATCTCTCTGCAGATTCCTTGTTCCACGATTTTGCAACAAGGCTGGCCTTCGCCGGGCAACAGGCATCGGCCATTGATTCAAGCCTTTGGATTGGTGACGATCAGCCGCTGTGGCCCAATTTCAAACGCACTCATATAAGCGAGAATTCGTCGGAGTTCTTAAATTCCGGCACAGACGTTTTAGAACCTCTTTCCTACAATTTCTTTGTAGATAAATCTCCGAACCTGGAAAATTTCAAGGGAAACGTAAGCATCGCCATCTATAAGAACAATACGGCAACAACAACCCATCTGTCAACTACAAACGCAATTGACTCCGTTATCTCATCCATTTCGAGAGACCCATCCGTTGATTCAACGCTATGGATTCTAAGCCGCTTTGACGAAAGCGAGCCAATCCATACCATCGTAAAGGATTCCACTCTTCGAGCCTACCCCACACCTTGGCGTAACGGGAACCTCTGTTTCACACCTCTACCCAAAGGCAAGAAATTCATCGAAATCCGCAATCGTCGTGGGGATCTTGTAACAAGAGAAAAATACGAAGGGCAAACCCTCTGTATGGAGGAATCCAAGGTCAAAGACCTTATGGTTCCTGGAGTTTACCGCTTTAGAGCAGGCTCCAGCGGAAAAACCCAGAACTTTATTGTAATCTATTAAAGAAGGGGGCTAACTCGCCCCCTTTTCTAAAGCCAACTGAAAATATTGTTTTCGGATTCCAGCTTCGGCAGAATTGAATTTGCCGCCGGCTTATCGGAATTTCGAAGAACCAACTTGCAGGCTTCAGCAAAAAGCAAGTGACCGTTATTATAGTGGTCATCAAGGCGACGCTTGGCGTAGCCATCGGCAGAGTGATTATGAATCATGAAGGCCCAGTCAGAAGACTGGAACAGCATCAGTTCACGCTCCATCTGCTTAATATAGCGGGTCATCAGCTTACTGGACTTGTTCCCGCCCATACGTTCCTGGATGGATTTCAAATGCTGGATCATGGCTCGCATACGGTAGGACTGCGGATAATACTTATCGGTCTCACCATTGATCCATACGGAACCGAAGCCGCCTTCGCCCCAGCTGGAGAACGCAGGTTCGTGAGCATCAGGAGCTGCGGAGGAAGTCATAATCTGGTCGGCACCAGCGAATTCGATTACAGAAGACATGGCGCCACGTTCCAGCATAGATTCCAAGAACAAGGGACCTTCAAACCACCAGTGTCCAAAGAGTTCAGCGTCGTAGGGGCAAAGCATGCAAGCCTTGTTGCCATCCATGTTTACCAGCAATTCCGAAATGGTCGCTTCGCGGTTCATCACAAACAACTTAGCGTGATCTTCTGCCAAGTGCAAGGCATTCCAAGGACGATAAAGCTCCTTGTTCTCGCCGCCTGTAATCCTGTTATATTTAAAGCCAGTATCAATAGGCGTGTCGCCAGAGAAGAAGTATTCGCCTAGATATTCTCTAGAACGATCCTTGGCAATATCCTTGAAGAATTCTCGGTATTCAGGATGGCCCGGATAACCTGTTCGACGACTCCATACTTCCATGGAACTTTTCTGTTCACGGCCCATGCAGTACAGCCCCTGCGTTGTACGCATCGGTGTAAACACGCCATACTTGGGATTGGGATTAGCCAACAACACACCGTGAGTTTCCAGGAAGAAATACTGGATTCCAAACTCGGCAAGATACTTGTCCAAACCAGGGAAGAAACCACATTCAGGCAACCAGACACCCATGGGCTTACGGCCAAAGGCACGTTCAAAGCAACGAATGGTAACGTCCAACTGCATTCGAATAGAATCCGGATCGCTCTGGTATGCAGGTAAGAAGGGGTGAGTACCTACGCAAGTCAGCAAGTTTAGCTTGCCCGCTTTTTCAAGAGAAAGAAACTCACCCAACAAGTCATGATGGATTCGATTTTCCCAGGTATCAATGAGAGTACGCTGGCGACCCAAATAGAAACTGGAAAGAGATTCCAGTTCCGTACCCTTATTACGTTCCACTTCCTTTTCAATCAGTTCCATCTGTTTTTGCAAATGGACGGAGAACTTTTCCATCAAAGCCTTGTCTGAAAGCATTTCAATCAAGGGAGCGGAAACACTAAGATTAATTGTTCCCGGTACACCCTTTTCGAGGAGACGACGCATAGCCTGCACCAAGGGCAGGTACGTTTCCGCAATGGCCTCAAACAGCCAGTTCTCTTCGAAAAAACGATCATGATCCGGATGACGCACAAAGGGTAAATGCGCATGCATCAAGAAAAGAATTTTACCAGGAGCCATACTAATTCAATTAACAATTAACAATGAACAATTAACAATGAAAAACGATGGATGAACAAAGGTTCCTAAAAAACATTCCTTTCCGTAGGGCGAGCTTAGCTCGCCATACTTTTAATTTTTCACTTTTCATTTTTCATTGTAACAAAATGTTGGCTTTCGCCAACATTTTGTTACTCAGTGCGCTTTACTACGATAGGAACGATTGTGGTCGGGAAATCGCCATCCTTATCGGTAGCAAACACAGGAATAACCTTAGTTACATCCGGCAGGTCTTCTTCAAAGCTGAAGGTGCCATCGGGATTCAGCGGGAAGTCTTCACCGCGAACCTGAAGATGAGCATCAGGACGGGTGCCACCGTAAACGATGAGACGAGTCTTAACCCACAGGAAGAAATCCTTGCCATAGTTCACAGAATCCTTAGTAGCCTGAATATTGCTCAAGTCCATTGCCTGGAGAGCAGCACTGGAAAGTGCTCCAGAGAACATGGACTCGGAAGAGCTACCGAAGTTTCCACCAAGAGTATTGAGCCAGGATTCAGCAGTCTGGCTACTGAAGCCAGAACTCATGAAATTACCCAGGGTGTTTCCACCGAGGGAAGCCTTGGCAAAAGCGTTGTCGGCAGCAGGAGCGGGAGCAGCCTTGTCAAATACAGCTACGGGAGCAGATTCAACAATGGGATTGAAATTCTTACCCTGAACAGCACCAAGCACAGCAACAACGGACTTACCTGCCGTATTTTCTACATACCAGCTGCGTGCATCGGCCGGAACTTCAACATCACGGAACTTAGGCTTCTTGCTACGCTTAACAGTCAGGTCAGAAGAGATGTCGAACAAACGGAGAACCAGCTTAGCCTTGCCCTTCTTGGCCTGCTTGATTCGGTTTTCGGATACTTCCCAGAAGGCATGCATCCAGTTAGGATCCTTCTGCATCAAGACCAAGTATTCTGCGTCAAAAGACTGGGCGAAAGCGGAAATAGTTTCGTCATTGGAAACCTTGACTTCAGTTTTTTCCTCGGCCTTGGTAGTGGCCTTGGCGGCAGCCTTGGCAGTGACCTTAGCAGCAGGCTTCTTTGCAGAAGTTGCTTTAGCAGCGGCAGTCTTAACAGTCTTACCTTCTGCAGTAGCCTTGGCGGCAGCCTTTGCCTTAGTGGCAGTAGCCTTTGTTGCAACAGACTTTTTCGCTTCGGCAACCTTGGCCTTTACTGCAGCCAGCTTAGCCTTTGCTGTGGCACTTGTAGCCTTAACCTTGGCAACAGCCTTTTCGGCCTTTTCCTCAGCATCCTTCAAAGTCTTGACGGTAGCAGAAGTTGCAGCCTTCTTAACAGTCTTTGCAGCAGTTGTAGTTTTCTTTACTGCGGTAGCGGCCTTCTTTGTCACGGCCTTTTCTGCAGTTTCGGTTTTCTTAGTAGCAGCCATTTTACTAGCCTCCTTCTTCTAAACACCTATCGGCGGGTCTGTCCCCAGTTTCCAATTCCTGTCAAGCCAATACGAATGGCGAAGAAAGTTTCGTCCCATTCATCCTTGGCATCGGCAAAGCGCTTTCCGCCCTGGAACGCAAGGTCAATCATTGTACCCTTACGGCCAAGCGGGAAACCAGCACCTACAGAACCACCGACTTCAAACACATCCTTTACATACCATTCCCTGTACCAGGCACCAGCACGATAGTTGATACGCTTCAGGTACGGGTCATAAAACAACGGACTTCCATCGCACTGGTAACCAAGGGACAGCATGAAATCGCTCTGGGTTTCAGTGTATTCGGGCATATTCCAGCCGCCACCCATATTTTCCACATCGTCATCCCAGGCGCGCCAGGTCAAATCCAGCATAATGTTATGACGCTTGGCTAAACGATAATTGATACCGGTGGCAAGCATTGCGGGAACATCAATCTTTCGTGTATGCTTTGTTGGAGCCAAAGTATCCAACTCACTAAAGCGGAAATTGTAGGCCAGCTCATTCTTCAAGGTATAACCGGTCGTGAAGGAGAAGAAGTAAGAGGCAAGCTTACCGCGATACTGCATAGCTACGGAGTAATAGGCCGGATGGTCCTCGATTTCCCAAGTTCCATCTACGTAATCTGACACAAGTCGATTACCGGCACCCCAGGCATCACTGCTGTCAACGTCGCTCGTGTTAGGACCAAGAGTCAAGGTTCGGGAAGCATTACCCATGACCACATGAGCGGATGCACCCAACGAGAAAGAACGCAGGAACGGCAAACGGATTGCATACGTGGGAACAATTTCGTACACGCTGCCCACATACTCAATCTTTGCATCCATGGATGCCTCGGCATCCTTGACTTCTTCATTCATAGAGGAAGCGTAGTGCTGCCAAAGAGAAACACCCATGGCACCAAAGTCACCCATGGGGAACGACAGGTTGAATGAAGGCAACGACAAATTGGTGGAAACGTAGGAGTTACCACTATTCTCGGCAATATCCGTTTCAATAAGGGCATTGAAATTAAAGGCGACCTTTGTGTCAAAGGCAAGTCTTGCCGGGTTTACAACAGAAAGTCCTTCTGCATCTCCAGTCTTTGCATTACCCGCAAAGCCACGACCAGCAGCAGAGGCTGTACCACCCAAGACATGTTCTTCGCCTAAAGCATCCATACCAATCATGGAGCCAAAGGACAATCCTGCGGCAAGACCAAGCAAACAAAGAATTTTCTTCATTAGTCATCCCTCCGCTTGGAAGCCAGCCAGAGTTTCATTGTCATCTGTCCATTCATGATAGAAGAGAAATCATAGCGGGCATAATCGAAATAATTAAGGAACGTGATAACGGTGTCGCCAGCATCGGTCCTATAGTCGGTATAGGTTGTATCCTTTTCCTGCATGAACGGATAACCCATGCGCATCATAAACTTCATGGGACGACCATCGCTAGCCTTATTGAGCAACTCTCTTGCACCGTAGGTCACCTGCAAGGTCAAAGAATCACCATCATGGAACACCAGGTTCTGATGTCCAACCTCGAGAATCTGTTCCTTATTCAAGCGGTAGTTCTCCATGCGACGAACAACAACATCGGCGCTATCAACAAAAGATCCAACCACAACCTGGATAGGATGTCCAAACTCGGAATTACCATTGGCGTCATCACGGCTCATGGTAATCTGTGCATGTACCACATTCTGGCGAACGTCATTACCGTCTGCAAGGGGGAATTCATCTCCATAAAATTCCTGAAGGGCCTTCATCACCGGTTCAGAAGGAATCTCTACGACCAAGGAGTCGTAAACGCCGCCGTGAAGCACAGGGCATTCCACGCATTCCTCATGGTTAGAAACGATGTTTGCCATACGGGACACCGGAGCTACGATACCGGTTGAATCATCGGAATACACCCAGAGAACCGGAGTATAGATAGTATTGTCGCCGTAGAAGCGATAGACGTGTGAAGCCTCGGGTGCAGACAGTCTAATCTGAAGACGAGCATTCTTCTCCATCTTCTGGAGTTCCTCCAAAAGGCCGGAGGGCAAGTCAACACGTAACGCAGTATCACCCCTGCTATAGGAGATTGCCAAGACTGTATCGCCAGTTGAAGCATCATCCCAATCGGTCAGCGATTCATACCAGGCACTATCAGAAATGGAAGTCAGGCTGTCAAGGAACTTCTTTTTACCACGGCTACTGTTCAAATCCAGCTTCCAACTAACCTTAAGGTCCAAATCCTCTTCGTAAGGCAAGGAATCCTTAGGGAAGTACTTGCTCTTATAAATGCTATTCAGCCAAAACAGAGTCAGGAACGTCTGGGCAGAATCGGCGTTCTTTAAGCTTTTGGCAAAACTGGTATCTACAGTAAAGTCGATTTCGAGAACAAGATCATGAGATACGTTGGAATAGGCACCCAGGGCAGCTCTTACATCTGCAGACCTAGGAGCGGTATCCAAAAAAGCCTCAACAGAGTTTGCCTTGATTCCCTCAACATTGACAACCTGAGCCTTATAGCTATCAGGCATTCCGTGGTCAGACAACCAGGAACTCAAGCCGTTTTCGTCGGACTCAAAAAGGCAGGACGTCAAAGCCAACGCCATCACACATAAAAAGCAAAACAAGCCTATATTCTTCTTTTTCACTCAGATCTCCGAGTCTATTCTGTAAATTCAACCTTAATATAGAAAGTTTGAATGGCCGAAATATGAACGAAGTCTTTATAAAGGGGATTTCTTTTTCTATTTTTGGAGCCGTAAAAATCAGAGGAAACTATGACTAAGTTCAATGCTCATTTTAGAAACATCAACGGCGACGATACCTACCCGGTTACCGACGTCATTTACCGTTCCAAGGTAGATAACAGCCTTCTGGAAGTGGAACACGACCGCAAGGCCCTGGCTGAACGCAGCCCCGAAGAATGGAAGAAGCTGTTTGCCGAACGTCGCATGAGCTTTGAACCCGCTGACCAGAGTGGTATCTGGAGCAAGCGCGAAATGGTTCTCCCGGACATGCCGGTGGAAGACATCGTGACCATGCGCGAAGGCTGGAGCCCCCTGTTTGACGCAGCCCCCATAGCCAAGGAACTGGGCATCAAGAGCCTCAAGGTAAAGCTTTGCGGCAACTCCCATACCGGTTCCTTCAAGGATCTCGGCATGACAGTTCTTGTCAGCCAGGTAAACCACATCATCAAGAAGAACATTCACCCGATCGACGCCGTTGCTTGCGCTTCTACCGGCGACACTTCCGCAGCACTTTCCGCATACTGCGCCAAGGCTGGCATCCCGTCTATCGTATTCCTGCCCGCAGGCAAGACCAGCGTCGCTCAGCTGATTCAGCCCATCTCCAACGGCAGCATCGTTCTCGCTCTTGACACCGACTTCGACGGTTGCATGAAGATCGTTCAGGAAGTCACTAAGGACAATCGCATTTACCTCGCCAACTCCATGAACAGCCTCCGCGTGGAAGGTCAGAAGACCATTTCTCCGGAAATCTGCCAGGAACTTGGCTGGAAGGTTCCCGACACCGTGATTATTCCGGGCGGCAACCTGGGTAACGTTTCTGCTCTGGCCAAGGGTTTCGAAGACTGCAAGGCCATGGGCCTCATCGACCGCATTCCTCGCATTATCGTGGCTCAGGCTGAAAACGCCAACCCCTTCTACCAGGCTTACGAACGCGGTTTCGACCAGCTGGTTCCCATGCAGGCAAAGAAGACTCTCGCTTCTGCCATCCAGATCGGTAACCCCGTCAGCTACCCCAAGGCAGTACGTGCCATCCAGAAGACTGGCGGCATGGTAGTGAGCGTTACCGAAGAAGAACTGGCAAATGCAGCACACCGCGGCGACCGCATCGGTCTCTACTGCTGCCCCCACACTGGTGTGGCCCTGGGCGGCCTCGAAAAGTTGGTTGCAGCTGGCAAGATCGACAAGGACGAAGACGTTGTCGTCATCAGCACCGCTCATGGCCTGAAGTTCACCGAATTCAAGGTGGGCTACCACGAACAGAAGCTTGAAGGCATCCAGAGCAAGTACGCTAACCCCATCTTCAAGGCTCCCGCCGAAATCGGCCCTGTCATGGATATCCTGAAGAAGGAAATGGCTGCAAGAAAACGCTAGTTTTCGGGAGCCATGGCTCATCCGAAGGGTGAGCCAAATGCTTTTTTGAAAACGCTAGTTTTCGGGAGCCATTGGCGCGGTCGAAGGTCGCGCACACCAGAAATTCAACAAGCCTCGGGTAAAACCGAGGCTTTTTTGCGTCCCAACCCCGCAATTTCCCACAAAAAAGAACGGGTTCTCAAGGAGAACCCGTTCCTAAGAAGGAGAAAATATGAGCGGCGTCTGGATCCTAGAACTTATCAGGAGGGGAGCAATGATAAAGTCGTTTGAGGATTACCCTTCTTCCGTTCACGAGTCTAAATATATCCTTCATTTTTTAAAGAAGAACTACCATTTATCTTACATTTAATTGACCGAAAAATTCAAAAAACGGTAATTTTCAACAAAAAAAGCAACATTCACTTAGAATGCTGCCTTTTTTTCTGAAAATCATGCTTTTGTCTAAAGAGATTACTCTTCGCGGAAGATAATCTTGCACTTCGGAACAAAACGGAAACCACCACGGCGGTGACGTTCGATTTCGAAGAACTTCTTGACACCTTCTGTAGGCTTGTTGGGGTCATCGGAGCCATTGATATGGGCAATAACACGATTCAAGCGGCTTTCGAAGTTGGGACGAAGCGGATCCATGCAAATGGACGGATCTCGCTTGAATTCTCTGTTTTCATATTCTTCACGGCCTGTAGCAGTGTATTCGCGAAGAAGATTACGAAGAATGCGAGCCGGAACATTACGCATCAGGTGCTTATTGTTCACAGAAACAGAGTCATCACTCTTGTAGTAAACAATCGTCACAGAATCGTTCATGGCTTCAAGAAGCTGTTCCTGAGCCTTCTGAATGGGCTGCCAAGCATCAAATTCCTGCTTGACCACAGCACTCATTAGTTTGTTAAAAGGCTCCGGTGCAACAACGTCGGCCTTGTAGTCGAAATAGACTATAGATGCCGGTGCACCATAGTAGCAACCCTTGTGAATGAGAACGGAGCCAGTCTTTTCTTCAACAACGTCTTCAAGGGCCTTGACGCAGGCCATCTTGGTTTCTGCTTCAAATTCCCACTTGAGACCGAACTCGGACAGGCAGTCGCCAAAGGTCATGTACTTACCGACCTTGCGGCCATTTACATAGACATGACCATCATCTCGCATTTCTGCAGTAGCACGGCCTTCAAGCGCTTCGACCAGAGAGGTCTGGGTGGCCTTGAATTCTACACACTCATAGGGAGAAGTGCTCAGAAGAATGGGACCGATCTGGACCAAGCCGATGAACCAACGCATGGGGTTCACAACAAGTCCACCCGGAGTATCAAAACGGAAGGTGAAGAATTCCTGACGGTTTCCATCCACAACTTCACGACGAAGGAAATTAGCATTCGTCAGAAGAGGATAACGCTTGGGAATAATATCCAAGCAAAGCTGACGAACGTCCTTGGTTGCATAGAACTGGGAAACGTAAGGGAGATAAGAACGGAGAACACTGCGAGCGGGTACGGCTTCGAAGGTTGCACAACGATCAATAATTCGCTGCATGAAGGCATCGGGGCTTTCGCCACGTTCATAAAGCCAAGCCACCACATTGTTCATGATCAAGCGATGGGTACTTTCGTCAACGAAAGAATCTTCGAAATAAATATCATTCAGCATTTTGACGTTAATGCGAGAATCTCGCTTGACCAGACTCAAGACATCCTTAACAGGATAGGAAATGAGCAGCTCAATATGGGTAAGCTGAAGGAACAGATTTGAAAGCACAATTCACCTCACAAAAGCGATTTCCCAACAACCCTCGGGAAAAAACCAACGACCATAATTTAGCAAAAAATAAATTATAAAAAGAATAAATGTCTATATTTTGCATATGAAATCCGCTGAAATCCATTTTCTATCTGACGAAATCATCAATAAAATCGCAGCTGGCGAAGTTATTGAGCGACCGGCATCTGCGGTCAAGGAACTGGTAGAAAATGCCATTGATGCTGGCGCCACGCGCATTCAGGTTTCCATAGAACAAGGTGGAAAAAAGAAGATACAGGTAACGGATAACGGCAAGGGAATGAGCGCCGCCGATTTGGATCTATGCTACCTTAGGCACACCACCTCCAAGCTTTTCAATGCAGACGATCTTTTCCATCTGCATACAAACGGTTTTCGCGGCGAAGCCGTTGCATCCATAGCCGCGGTATCCAAGCTCACCATCACAAGCGCCACCGACGACGGCGAAAGCGGGCGAATCATCTTAAGCGGCGGAAACGTAGTCGAAAAGGAAGACGTTCAAGCCAGCCGCGGAACCACCTTCCTTGTTGAAGACCTGTTTTTCAACACTCCTGTTCGACGCACATTCCTGAGCAGCGAAACCGCCGAAAGCACACGAGTTTTTGACGTAGTCTTAAAAACAGCCATCGCCCACCCCGAAATTCGATTTGACTACAAGGTCGGAGACAAAACCGTATTTACAGGGGTTCCCGGCGAATTACGCAGCCGTATTGCAGAGGCCATCGGTTCTAAAATCGCAAAAGCCTTGCTGCCCGTAGATTATACCGAGGCAGGCATTCACGTAACCGGGTTCGTCTCCCCCACTACAGAAACCAACGGAAAACGAAACCATCAGTTTTTGTTCATGAGGAACCGACCCTTTGAAAGCAAGCTGATAAGCAAGGCTGTGGCACAATCCTACGAGCCTTATGGTGCCCAATGCAAGCCTGTATCTGTCTTGTTCCTGGACATGCCAGACATGGAATTCGACGTAAACGTCCACCCCGCTAAAAGGGAAGTTCGTTTCGCCAACCAGAACCTGGTTTTCCTGGTGGTTCTCCACGCCATTCGAGATACTTTCAAGAAGGATCTGGAAGCCCACTCTCCCATTATCGACCTGGGCGAGGAACAGCAAAGCACTGCTGAAGAAATCCCGGCTTGGATGAAATCCGCCCAAATCCATGATACGGATTTAAGCAAAAGTTATGATACAGAAAAAAGGGAAGCTCCTGTTTTTTCTGATTTTGCTCAACCTTCTGCTCCCATTACGGATTTAGGACAAGAATGGAACGGCGGAGCCCCGAGTATGTCCAGCTGGACTCCCCAGGCAAAGCCCAACAGGGCGAAAAATCATTACGATAATGACGTTGCCCAGGACTTGTTCAGCCAACCTGAGGCTGGCAAGATTATATCTCTTGAAGGGGAACAGCACAACCAGCCCGTACAGGATCCGCTATGGAACCCGCCGGCGTTCTTCCAGATTGCCAATACCTACATCGCCGGCGAAGACGTCAACGGCTTGCTTGTCATCGATCAGCATGCAGCCCATTCCCGCATTCTTTACGAACAGGCATTAAAGATTCTTCAAAGCGGAAACGCCCTCGAAAGCCAAGAACTGCTTTTCCCCGAATTGATGGAACTTTCCAAGCTGGAAATCGAAGTATTGAAATCCGTAGAGGACCAGTTCCAGCGTCTAGGATTTTACATCGAGCCTTTCGGTGGCGATACCTACCAGATTCGAGCCATACCCAGCGCCCTCCCCCTTTCCCGAGCCATCAAGGCGGTAAAGGATTTTCTGGAGAGTATCGGCGACCGCAACGACGGTAGCGGAGACATGGTGAAAGTTCAAGACGTAATCGCAAAGGCCTGGGCAAAGACCAACGCCTACCAGGCCGGAGACAAGCTCAAGCCCGAAGAAATGGCAACCTTGGTAAACCAGCTGATGATTACGGAAGATCCGCTGAAATCTCCTTACGGTCAGCCAACGCTGCTACGCTTGACTCTAGACGAACTGAGCAAGAAATTCAGACATTAGTTCTGAGGACTTCATTCCCGAAGACAACCGCTTTGCCAATTCCTCCGCAGGGAATTGGCATTTTTCGTTGACAAATTCTCTTGCTATATTCCGGCAGTCTTCATCGGAAAAATCCAACTGCAGGAACTCCGGGAAAACTTTTTCGTCAAGTATAATATTGGGCAAGGCAAAAAACCTGGTCCTTACAGAACGTTTTACCAAGTGGTAAGTCAAAAAATCCGGTTTTGTACAAACAACCGTTGGACATCCAGCCAAGGCAAGTTCCAAAGTCGCTGTTCCAGGAGCAGAAATAGCAGCGAACGCCTTACGATAAAGCCGCAGGCGATCCTCTCCGTTCTGAGGAGACACAACAACCTTAACCTTAGAACGCAAATCCGGGCAAACCCTGTTTTGCAAATACACATTCATTGCGTCTGCAACGGATTGTCTTGCAGCAAGAATTGTAACATTAGCCTCTTCTCGCTCCACAACGTTTTTCGCAATTTTCAAATAAGTCGGAAGATTACGCAAGCATTGACGGATTCGGCTTCCAGGCAAAAGCAGCAGTTCCTTTGGCACAGAAGATTGATTGAATTCTAAATCTTCGCCAAGAGAATTTTCTACAAAGGGATGTTCTACAGTCACCACATGGCAGCCGGCATTTTCGTAAACCGATTTTTCAAAATCAAAAAATACAGCCAAATCCACTTTGGACAAACGGGACAAAGTTCTGGCCCGTTTTGACTTCCACGCCCAAACCTGAGGAGGCGCCACATAGAGAGCCGGCTTTCCTAATTTCGAGGCCAGGGAAACCAGCTTCATATTAAAGCCCGGATAGTCTATGGCAACAAGGCCCAGACAACGTGGGGATTTCAAAGCACTTTTCAAAGCGTTATAGCAGCGCCTAAGCTTGAAATATCGAGGAAGGACATCTCCAAATCCGGATACCGGAAGGACTTCAAAATCCACGACAGGCTTCAATCCTGCCGACTGCATACGGATTCCGCCTGCGCCAAGGATTTCTACCTGGGGCAAAATCTTGACGCACTCCCAAACCAGGGTTTGCCCTATGCAATCCCCGGAATCCTCCCCCGCACAAAAAAGAATGTAAGGTTTATCGCTTGGCAAGGCTAGAGACCCACATCTTCATTATGCCAAGGTCCTTACGGAGTGTCTGAAGAAGCTGCGGTTCATAAACAACCTTCTTGGATCTCAGATTCAAAACATGGACATAGCCGGACTGGGTTTCCACATGGACAACAAGTTCGCAGCTATGTTCCTCTTCACTGAAGGGAGCGAACTGGTCCATAATGTCGTTGAGCTTTTCCAAGAACTGATCGTTGAGAGACGAAGAAGATATGGTGGCATGAACATACTTTACCATGGAGGCGCGAACGCGGTCCAGCTGCACAACATCTTCCACCGTAATCTGAGGCTTGTCAGTTCCACGAGAACGACCCAGCTCACCCTTCACCAGCACGCGGTCATCCAAGGCCACAGAGTCGCGGAACTTTTCCCATTCATCCTTCTTGAAGAATATTTCAATTTCTCCATGGAAGTCCTGAATGACACCAACACCCAGTGTTTCACCACGCTTGGTTTCAAAGGATTTGAGACTTGTTACCACGCCGCCAACAATCAGCGAACTGCCCATTTTTCGTTCCAGTTCTTCTTCGGCCAAGGTACACTTGGTAAAGCCCTGAAGTTCCGGGCGGAATTCATCCAAGGGGTGACCTGACAGGAAAAGGCCAAGGATATCACGTTCCTTGTTCAGCATTTCCATAGCAGTCCATTCTTCGGCTTCTTCAAGAACCTCTGCGGAAGAGTCCATAGAAGGCGCGTCACCACCCATGTCGAACAGGGAAATCTGACCACGGTCACGATCTTCCTGGCAGCGGGCAGCCACTTCCATGGCACGGTCTACTGTAGCCATCAAGACTGCGCGGCTTCCCGGGAATTCATCCATAGCGCCAGCCATGATTAAGCTTTCAAGCAAGCGCTTGTTCATAGGCGGGCGTTTTTCCTTTTGTTCGCTCTGGTATTCAGCCACACGCTTGCAGAAACTGAAGATATCGGTATAGCGGCCACGACGTTCACGTTCAGCCACAATATCTTCTACAGCGGCCAAGCCAACGTTTCTGATACCTGCCATGCCAAAGAGAATCTGTCCCTTTTCGTTAGCAACGAATTCACCGTAGGATGCGTTAATATTTGGAGAAACCACTTCAATATCAAGGCGTTTGCATTCAAGGATAATCGTAACGATATCCTCGGTCTTACCCATCTTGGAAGTCATGGATGCGGCCATGTATTCAGGGCCGTAATGAGTCTTCAAATAAGCCGTTTGGTAGGCCACATAGGCATAAGCTGCTGCATGGCTCTTGTTAAATGCGTATCCGCAGAAGGGCAGCACAGCATCCCAAACCTTCTGGATCACCGCATGATCATATCCACGGGCTTCGCACTTGGCAAAGAATTCCGGAGTAAGCTTTTCCATCTTTTCCGGCATCTTCTTTGCCATGATACGGCGGATGTTATCAGCACCACCCAGGGAATAGCCACCCAAGATCTGGGCAAGTTTCATCACCTGTTCCTGGTACACAATCACACCGTATGTTTCGCCAAGAACCTCTTCCAAATCCGGATGGTAGCAGTCAATTTCTTCCTTACCCTGCTTACGGGCAATAAAGTGAGGAATCTGGTCAATAGGACCAGGGCGGTACAGGGCGTTCATAGCGATCAAGTCGCCAATTCGGTTCGGCTTCAGGTCGCGAAGGTACTTCTGCATACCCGGAGATTCAAACTGGAACACCGTGGTGGTCATGCCCTTACTGAGCAAGCCGAAGGTTTCCTTGTCATCTAGGGGAATATGGCTCATGTCCACTTCGATGCCACGGTTCTTTTTTACCATGTTCACCGTGTCCTGAATGATGGACAAGTTGATGAGCCCAAGGAAGTCCATCTTCAGAAGGCCAATGTCTTCTGCATAGTGCTTATCGTACATCACCACCGGTGTATCTTCCGGAGCGGCACGATAAAGAGGAGCCAGGTTGTAAATGGGCGTCGGGGTAATCACCACACCGCAGGCATGCACGCCTGTCTGGCGGGGCAGATCTTCCAAGGTAAGGGCCACATCCCACAGGTTCTGGTAGGAAGCCCTACTTGCAATCATTGCCTGCAAAGGTTCAGGGCTATAGCCATCTTCAAGGTTGTTTCCCTTCTTGTCCTTACCGGTCCAGGCCTGCTTCAAGCTGAAGTTTAGCGTACGCTGAGGGAACAGCTTGGTAATCATCTTGGCTTCCTGAGGAGGCAGGCCAAGCACACGGGCAACGTCGGTAATCACAGCCTTAGACTTGAGCATACCGTAGGTAATAATCTGGCCTACGCATTCCTTACCGTACTTCTGGGTCACATAGTCAATCACACGGCCGCGGTCTCTATCCGCAAAGTCCGTATCGATATCAGGCATGGACACACGTTCGGGATTCAAGAATCGTTCGAAGAGCAAGTCAAACTTAAGGGGGTCAATGTCCGTAATACCGATAATGTAGGTAACAAGAGAACCGGCAGCGGAACCACGTCCCGGGCCCACAGGAATACCATTGTTACGTGCCCAGTTAATGAAGTCCCACACAATGAGCAGGTAACCGGCCACGTTCATGTTACGGATACAGTTCAGTTCCTTGTACATGCGCTTGCCCACATCGGTCTCATGCTCCGGGAACTTAAAGTTCTCTTCGGGGAAGCGCCACTTCAAGAAGTCGTTGCAAAGATGGATAATGTATATATCCGAATCAGAGCCCGGTTTGCACCAACGATGGACCGCCTTGTTCCAAGCCTTCTGATCATCTTCCGTAAAGAATTCAGGCTGAGATAAGCGATCAATTTCTTTTTTATCGTCATCAGTCAGAGCGTCTGGTTCAATAGCCTTTTCAGCGCAGTACTGTTCCTGGACTTTCTTCTTTTTATCCTTGATGACGCCAGGCAATTCACGTTCACGGACTACGGGATATTCAGCCTCGTATTCCGCCTTCATGATAGCCTTAATACTCTGGTATTCCTCACCAGCAAGGAATTCATCAGGAATCTTGAATCGCGGCCAGAATTCATCGCCGATACCCGTCTTGACGGTATAGCTACAACGTTCGGCAATCTTTACGGTATTTTCGATGGCTCCAGGAATATGGCCAAACAGTTCCCGCATTTCCGCTTCGGTTCTAAAGTAGAACTGATCCGTAGGGAAACGCTTGTCCGTGAAATTATTCAAGGTTTCCTTAATAGCGATGCAACGAAGGATCTTATGGGACTGAGCGTCGGACTTCTTGATGTAATGAACATCCGCTGTAGCCACAATTTCACGGCCCAGCTCGTTAGCCAGCTGAACCGTAAACTGGTTTACCAGCTTTTGGGGAGGGAATCCATTATCACAGACGGAGAAGTACAGATGGTCGTGGTCAAAAATCTTGTCCAGTTGTTCTATGTACTCGCGGGCAACAGAATTACGCCCTGCAGCAACGCTCTGACCATACTTACTGAAGAAATCGCCTGCAATGGCAATGATGCCTTCCTTGAATTCAGCCACACGTTCCAGGGGAACTGAAGGAATTTCAGCCCAGCGATCCCCATCTTCGTAGCGGTAACTTACAATACGAAGCAGGTTGTAATAGCCCTTTTCGTTTTCCACCAGCAAAGTCAGACGTTCAAAGGTCATGGGGTCCTTATTGGACGCGCTGGAGGTATCCACATAGATGTGGCATCCATATACAGACTTAATGGGAGGAAGCCCCTTCTCCTTACGTTTCTTGTTCAGGCCCTGGCAACGGGTCTGGAATTCCAAAATGCCAAACATGGCGCCATGGTCTGTCAGGGCGATTGCAGGACATTCATTTTCAGCTGCAGCTGCTAAAATATCATCTAGACGGGCAGAAGCCTGCAAAACAGAGAATTCGGAATGAGTCTGTAAGTGAACAAAAGCCATATGCCTAATATAAAAAATGGCCTTCCCTCTTAGGAAGACCTTCTAACTTTTAAAAGGAGCTTGCGAGACATCCAAAAAACGATCATTCTTTTAAAGCATAATCAGTCAACAACTTACAAACTTTAGCATTGACATTGCCAAATTTCTTTCGGTACTGTTTGCGAATTTTCAATTCCCTAGGAAGCATGAAAATTGCCTGCATCCATGCCTTGGCAAGAGCCTGACAGATCGCAACCTTGGACAGTTTCTTGCCATCGCCAGACTGGCCGGGAACGCCCTTGGCCATGGCAAGGTATCGAACAAAAGCCCGGAACGGAAGCTTGAAAACTTCCGTCATAGGAAGTAAGCGAATGGCACCACGGAGTCGATTGCGTTCTGAGTAGAAAAGCTTTAGAGGAGAATAGCGCACCGTGGTCATGGAGCGTTCATGGAACACCTTGGCCTCCGGGCAGAAAACCGTCTTGTAGCCGGCCAGGTTGTGACGGAAGTACCATTCGGTTTCTTCAAAGAACAAGAAGAAACTTGCGTCCATCTTTCCTGCTGCGGCTGCGGCTTCCTTGCGGAAACTCATAACAGCGCCGTAACATCCAAAGACGTCCTTTTCGCGGGCATCCGCTTCAGAAATATCCTGACCACTGGCCTCGTTCTTTGCAAAAAGATCCTTGCCCAGCAGCACGCCGACAGCGTTGACCACACCGCTCTTTTCCATCACAAGGCTAGCCACAGAACCTGCATCAGGATGTCGAGCAAAGCAGGCCAACAAGTTCTCGGCCCAGCTAGGATGGAATTCCAAGTCCATGTTACAAAGGACCTGGATGTCAGCATCCATGTTCTCCATCAGCTTATTGCAGGCGCCAGCATAACCCAGGTTCTTATCGCTCTTGACAACCTTACATTGAAGACCACTCTTCTTAAGAATCTCGATAGAATCATCCTTGGAGGCGTTATCCAGCACGAAAACACGCACAGCCGTCGTCTGCATCAAAAGACTGCGGACACAAGCGGTGAGTTCCTCGCCACCGTTATAATTGATAATACCTACATCAACATTCATCAAAAACCTCTTAAGCAAAAAGCGAAGCCCCAAGGGCTTCGCCTAAATATACATTTTCACAAATGCTTATTTGCGGATTCCGTAATAGCGGATGTAATCAATGTAGCCCACAAAGTTGCGATCATGATATGCCTGGTTCATGGCATCATAACCAATACCGAGGCCGTAGCCCAGCTGGCCAACATCACCACCGCAAGATGCATCGACAGTCTGCTTACCATTCTGGTAAACCTGAATCTTACCTTTGGAGCGAATCACACGGATTTCAGTCCATTCGTTCAACGACAAGGCTTCACCAGCAAAGACCTGCCATTGGGTACCATGGAAATCTTCATCACGGAGATGCACACGAAGGACACCGTCATCTACACGAACCATCCAGCCGTCACCGAAACGTCCAGGAGGCTCAGCCACAATAATGTTCTGAATCGTGCCGTATGCCGTAGGCTTAACGCGGGCATCCACCACAAATTCATTACGCTTAAAGGTGCTGGTCAAGTACACCGGCATGCCGTTGCTGCCGTTCAAGGCAAAGGAACCATCTTCAATGTCGCTTGCAGAAAGGTACTTAAAGGAATTGTTGCCCATCTTGTCCAGGCCCGGGAATGCAGGATCATTGTATTCCCAATCAGCCAGCAGAACATAGGGCGAGGTTTCTGCAACAGAACCACCGCTCAGCTTGTCCGTAGTACCAAAACGGATATAGTCGATATCGCCATCGAAATAACGGGTGTTGTAAGCCTGCTGCATGGCGTCATAGCCGATGCCCCAGTCGTAACGCATCTGGGTCACGTCGCCCTTGTAGACAGAAGCAACAGTCAACTCGCCATTCTGGAACAGCTTAAGGCTGTCGCCCAGGCGTTCAAAGCGAATCTCGTTCCATTCATTGAGGATCAGATCCTTTCCTGAAAAGATCTTCCAATCATCGCCATTGGTAGCAGCGTCTCGCATGTGAACGCGAAGAGTACCTTCGTCAACGCGAAGCATCCATCCATCAACGCCGCGTCCAGGAGGCTCGGCCACAATGATATTCTGCATGGTGGCGAACTTGGTAGGCTTTACGCGGGCTTCGATAACAAAGGAATTAATCTTCAAATCGTCAGAAAGCTTTACGGTCAAACCAGACTTTCCATCAAAGTGAGCAACGTCATCGCTCACAGTGACAGAGCCCGTACCTGCAAGAGCCGTGTGGTCGTTGCCGGTAAAGTCCTTGCCTACAGAAGTTGCGTCATTAAATTCCCACGTGGCAATCCAAGTGGTTACAGCGGGTTCTTCTGCAGAGCCTTCCTCGGTAATCGGAGCCTGAACCAAAGGAGGCAATTCTTCTTCGATTTCAGAAGGCGTCTCAACGATCTCGACTTCGCGGACCTTTTCAAAGCGAACAAACATGACGCGGCCCGGAGTATTTTCAGTCACGGCAGTAGGATCAAAGCCGATGGTAAAGCTACCTTCCAGAGACTTGATTTCACTGCTAGAAATAACTGCAGCAACAATTTGGCCGTCGATGTACAGAACCGTCAGAGAGTCTACGCGTTCGGCGCGAACCGTCACCAGTTCATTCAACTTCAAAACTTCATCTGTTTCCAGCTTATACCAGTCACCCGCCGTAGAGGCGTCGCGCCAGGCAAAGAAAGGCTTGCCGTTTTCGACGCGGAGCGCCCAGGCATCCTGATTGCCATCGACGCCTGCAGAAGCCAAGGTGATGTAGCCCGAGGAGCTTTCCACAACCACGTCAGCTTCAACGGCAAAGCTGTTTTCGATAAAACTTTCATCTACTGCGACAGACAGGGTATCGCCCTTGGTGGAATCAATAGCCCAGGCATGTTCTACATCTCTTGTGTATAGAGACAAGCGGGAACGAGCCTGCTTTGCATTCACCTGCACAGGGGCTGCGCCAGGCAAAACAACTTCAGCATCATCGGTCAAGTCACCATCGATTTCAGATGGATTCTGAACCTCGCTCAGATTTTTTTCATCAGCTGAGGTACTGGAACTGTCAGAACAGCCAAAGACAGCTGCCAAAGCAGCAGCCCCCAATAGGCTTGCCGAAAGTTTTGCAATTTTGTTCATGGAAACCTCGTAACCGGTTTTTCTTTCAATAAATATACAATAAACCATCAGCCATAAATCGCAAAAAATCTAAATTAGGGACATGACCACGACCAACCGCGCAAAAAAGACGATGAAAACCGCTATTAAGTTGGTGGTTACCGCCCTTGGTCTCGGCTACATCTTCTACAAGGTTCCTCTAGGAGACGCTCTTTCACACTGGACCGCTGCGGCCCTTCCCTGGCTTTTGCTGATTTTCGCCCTTACCGTGGCACTGATGGCAATTCAGGCAAACCGCTGGCGGGGCCTGCTCCTAGACGAAGGCAAGAAGATTTCCTTCAAGACATTCTACAGCTACATCGCCCTCGGCTATTTCTTCAACAACCTGCTGCCCAGCGGATTCGGCGGCGATGCAGTAAAGACCATCGCCTTCGGCAAGCGTTACGGAAATACGGCGAACTCTGTGGCGGCCATTGTCATTTCTCGCGTCATGGGGCTGTTGGCCATGTTCCTCAGCTTCTTTGTGGCACTTCCCTTTGTGGCAGCAAAGTACGACATTCCCGCCGCATACACTGCAACCGTCAGCGTTGTCGCCCTGATTGCAGTTTTGGTCATTTTCGCAGGACTGTTTTCGGACAAAATCAAGCTTCCGGCAAAACTTTCAGCCAAGGTTCCATTCCTGGTAAAGTTGCAAGACGCCTTCTCTATTTACCGTAGCCACAAGAAGGCTTTCCTCCTTTCCGGCTTAGACTCCATCTGGCTTCAAGTCGTAACTATCGTCATTCATTGGGCGTACCTCAAGGCCATGGGCGTGGATGTAGACATAGCTGTCATTACCGTATTTACGACAATCATGGTTACGTTTACGATGCTCCCCATTTCCATCAATGGAGTTGGCATCCGCGAAAATGTGCAGGTTAGTTTGTACACAGGGCTCTTGGGAATTCCTGCCGACGTTGTGCTTGCGTCCACCCTGTTCAGCTACCTGCCACTGCTATTCCAGGCTGCACAAGGAGCCGTGGCATTCGCACTGCTCAAGGGCAAGAAAGAATCCGTATAATCCCTACACCAATCAGTGGTTTTATCATAAAAAAAACATCCCGCAATCGCGAGATGTTTTTAGTTTCTTGAGAACTTTCGAGAACCAGATTAGTTCCAGTTTTCGGCCTTCAGGTCACGGCCCCAAATTTCATCGAAAACTTCCTTAACAGTCTTGCCACCGAAAAGAAGGTCGTAGACAGCATTGACGATAGGCATTTCAACGCCAAGCTTGTCGGCCAGAGCCTTGGTGCTACGGCAGGTAGGAACGCCTTCAGCAATCATCTTCATGCCGCCGAGAACCTGTTCAATGGTTTCACCCTTACCGATGTGTTCACCCACATAGCGGTTGCGGCTGTGCTGAGAAAGGCAAGTCACAATCAAGTCACCCATACCGGCAAGGCCAGCGAAGGTTTCAGGATTTGCACCCATGGCGCGACCCAGGCGGCACATTTCTGCCTGACCGCGGGTAAGAAGAGCAGCGCGGGTATTGTCGCCAGCGCCAACACCATAGAGTACGCCAGAAGCAATGGCAATCACGTTCTTCACGGATCCGCAAAGTTCCACACCCACGATATCGGTGGAAGTGTAAACGCGGAGGTAGGAGCAGCTCATTGCCTGCTGGACAAGCTTTGCAGAATCTTCGTTAGTGGAAGCGGCAACGATTGCAGTCAGCACATGGCGGCTAACTTCTTCGGCATGAGACGGACCACTGAAAGCAACCATCTTGTCGTCGGTGAGCCAAGGAACCTTTTCAAGGAGAACTTCGCTCATAAGCTGGTTGGTGCCTTCGAGAATACCCTTGGTAGCGCAAACCACCACAGGCTCCTTACCCTTTTCCGGAGTCCACTTACCAAGATTTTCAGCGACGCCACCCATGAACTGGGACGGCACCACGATCATGACCATTTCTGCGCCTTCGAGAGCTGCATTCATGTCGGTGGTATACTTGAAATCTGCCGGAAAAATCACACCAGGAAGCTTATCCTTGTACTGATGCTCCGTAGAGAGCAGATCCACTTCTGCCTGAGAATTTGTCCAGAATGTAATGTCGTTCTTATTTTCGTAAATCACCTGGCCAAGGGTAAGACCCCAGCCACCTGTACCCAAAACTGTAACCTTCATAATGAAACCTCTTTTTTAAACTTATTAAATAATGAAAGATGAAAAATTAATAATGATTTTCAACGTGACTTTGCCACCCGTTTAATGACTCGCCAAAGGCGCATTTATCTCATTCTTCACACTTCATTTTTCATTCTTCATTTCTTTCTTTTGCTACCAAAGCCATTTTCTGTGCCGTTCATCAAGCGCTTGATATTCGCCCTATGCTTGAAGATGATAAATGCACCTGTTACAACGCATGTAATCAACAACGGCAAGGTAATGTTATCGTACACCGGATAGGGCAAACCGCAGTATTTCATGATAGGCAAAGCGGCAAGCACAACGCAAGCTGCAATGCTTCCAACGGACACATACTTTGTTGCAACAGTGAAAATGATCCAAACGCCAAAAGCGCTGAGAGCTGTTACAGGGCAAAGACAAAGGAATACGCCAAGGGCAGCGAGAACGCCTTTACCACCGCGGAAACCAGCAAAGCAAGTGTAGCTGTGACCGAGAATCACTAGAATACCAGCCAGGAGCGGCAACCAATTGGTATAATCAGCGCCACCTGCAGCAATCTGAGCTTCGCACATCTTAAGGGCGATGAACGGACCAAAGAAGCCCTTCAATAAATCCATAAAGACTACGGGAAGCGCAGGCTTCCAGCCCAAGACACGGAATGTATTAGTCAAACCTGCGTTCTTGGAGCCGTAGTCGCGAATATCAAAGTTTTTTCCTTTCGCGAGTTTTGCGATCCAGATTGCGCTGGGGATCGCCCCCAACACGTACGCTATTGGAAGACTCAGTAAACTGTTCAAGTTCTTCATCCTTTCTAAGGGTTAACTTCATATCGAAATTCAGGCGAAGGGGAGCACCCTGCAACTGGAATTCCTCGTAGAATTTTTTCAAGAGATAGCGCTTGTAAGATTCAGCCACCAGATCCGGTGTACGGGTTTCGATGGCGATTACAGGCGGTTCCACCATAATCTGGCAGGCGCGGGTCAGCTGCACGGTACGAGAATTCTGGCTAGGCACCGGATTCTCTTCGATGAAGCGGGCAAAAGCCTGGGCAACATTGTCACGGCCAAGCACACGGCGGCAGTTGGCATATACAGTTTGAATTGCCTGGACCACACGGCCCACACGCTGACCTTCCTTTGCACTGATGGAAAGAATAGGAACGTATTCCAGCATGGGTTCGCGTTCCAGCATTTCCTTAACCATGTGGTCAAAGGACTTGTCATTCTTGTTGGGGAGAATATCCCACTTGTTCAATACCAGCACAAGGCCCTTACCGGCCTTGCGGATATCGGTGATAATGCGGAAGTCCTGGACTTCGAGACCGCGGGTGCAGTCTACCATGAGCACAGACACGTCGGAACGACGGATACTTTCCAGGGTGCGCATGTTGCTGAAGATTTCAACTTCGTCTTCGACCTTGGCTTTCTTGCGAAGGCCTGCAGTGTCAGTCACCACGAACTTCTTTCCATCTACAATAAAGTCGCAGTCGATGGAATCGCGGGTGGTACCCGGGATGTCGCTGACCACGGCGCGGTCTTCGTTCAGCAGGCGATTGAGCAAGGTACTCTTACCGGCGTTAGGACGACCGAGGATGGCAAATTTGATGGGGCGTTCTTCCTTACGTTCGCCACGGACCGGCGTGGGAAGAACCGTAATAACTTCTTCTAGCAGGCTAAGGCAGGCATAACCAGTCAAAGCACTGATGGTACGGGGCTGGCCGAAACCCAACTTCAGGAATTCATAACTTTCCTGACGGTCCTGACCGTTTTCGCTCTTGTTTGCCACAAGAATCACCTTCTTGTCCAGCTTGCGGACAAGGCGGGCAAACTGCTGATCCAGCTTGGTAATGCCCACACGGACATCCACCATAAAGAGGACTAAGTCAGATTCCTGTACAGCGTTAAAAATCTGGGTGCGAACACTATCGGCCAGCACGTCGATGGAATCATCCGGCAAAAATCCACCGGTATCTACCACCGTAAATTCATGACCCTTGAAACTCGCAGTCTGGTAATGACGGTCACGGGTAACGCCATCGCGGTCACTGACCACGGCAGCACGGCGACCGAGGATGCGGTTAAAAAGGGAGGACTTTCCTACGTTAGGACGTCCGATAATACATACAATAGGTAATTTCATTATGGTGCGAAATATAGAAATCGCCGATATTATTCACACATTTCGCCACTTCAACACAGGCGTTTTTCTGTTGAAAACGCAACTCTTCCTTCAAAATGTCATATTTTGTCACTAGCAAAATCTATTTTTAGGCTATGACAAGGAGAAGACCATGTTATCCGCATTTCTTATAGTTCTTGGGATTCTGACATTGTTTGGTGCCGGCGATGCAGGCGACGCTTGTCTCATCACTTTGTTGTTGAAGGTTCTTCCCGGCCTGATGATCATTGCCGGAATCCTAATGTTAGTGACTTGTAGCCATTTTTAATTGACGGCGTCGTGTTCGATGCTTTCTACGACGGCAATGTCTGCCGGGAGCCATTCTACAGAACGAAGTTCTGAAACCTTAAGCCAACGGGCAGATTCGTGTTCCAACAAAGTCAATTCACCATTTACGATATTGCAGTAGAAGCAGTGCATGGTAATGTGGCGGCCAGGGTAATCGTGTTCAACAGTAGTGATAAACTCCCCCACTTCCACATCAATGGCCAGTTCTTCCTTGAGTTCCCGGGCTAGAGCCTGCTCCGGAGTTTCACCAGGTTCGGTTTTTCCACCGGGGAATTCCCAGCCTCCCTTAAAATCACCATACCCACGCTGGGTTGCCAGAAACTCAGTTATACCTTGGGCATTCTTACGGCAAATTACACCAGCAACCACTTCAATCTTTTTCATGTAGCCATATGTAGTAAAATTCGTTTTTTTCGATTGTGAAACTTTGAAAAAGCAATGTCTTCAATAGTTTACTTGACTCGAGTATTTTTATAAGATATATTATGTTATAGGCAATTTTGCCTTGGATGTGATGGGATTATGAAAAAGACACTTTCTCTTTTAAGTGCCGCTTTGGTGGCTACTTCTTTCGCTGCGGATCGCGGCATTGCGCTAAACAAGACTATCGAAACTTTGGAGCCCATGAAGGGCATCGTGTTCTGGCCTGATCAGGCCAAGAGCAGCAAGGATTATTTGGGAGCCATTTCCCTGGAATTTTCCTACTGCCTCCCCTGCGCCGTTGTGACCGGCAAGACTGGAGATAAGCTGAATTACGACTGGAGTTCCTTTGAAAAGATGCTGAACGATGTGGCCAGCCGCGGGCACCAGGCCATCGTGCGATTCCGTATCGAGTATCCCAGCGAAACCATTAGAAACACATCGGGCTGCACCCAGAATGTGAAAGGCGCCACCGCCGTTCCCCTGTACATCAAGAACATGGCGGGCTACACCGAGACTTACTCCGAAGACCCGGGTGGCGACGGCCCCACTTTTTACGCCGACTGGAGCAGTACAGAGCTGATGTGGTTCTACAAGCAGTTCTATACGGACTTTGCAGCCGCCTACGACAAGGACCCGCGAATCGCGTTTGTGCAAGTGGGCTTTGGACATTGGGGCGAGTACCACATTTACGGCACCACGAAAAAGTTTGGCGTCAACTTTGCCACCAAGGATTACCAAGCAGAATTCCTGAAGCACGTGGCCGCTCAATTTACAGAAACGCCCTGGAGCGTTTCCATTGACGCTGCGGACAACAGCTACTCTCCCGTTATCGACGACAAGAGTTTGCTGGCGCTGAACTTCGGCCTATTCGACGATTCCTTTATGCACGCGGAGCACGACATTTCGCAGGGCTACGGCGACAACGAAAGGAACTGGCGAGACATGGGTCTAGACCGCTGGAAAACAGCACCCGGCGGTGGCGAAGTTAGCTACTACACACCCAAGGACCAGCAGGAATTCTTGAATCCCGATGGTCTTTACGGAATCACCTGGGAACAGGCCGCCAGCAAGTACCACATGACTTATGTTATCGGTAATAACTCCCCCGACGGCAAGTACGCTACTAAGGAACGCCTCTACGAAGCCAGTTCCTTCGCAGGCTACAAGTTCGAAATTACCGCCTTCACGGCCAACGAAAATTCTGCATCGGTAACGGTAAAGAACATCGGTATCGCCCCGCTGTACCACAACGCCTACGTTACCATCAAAGGCAAGCGCAGCGAAACATCTCTGAAGGGTTTGATTCCCGGCGAAGAAATCGTCTGCAAGATTGACGGTTTGAACATCGCAGCTGACGAAAGTCCCGAACCAACCATTACCAGCGACAAACTGCTGGAAGGCAAGACCATTCCGTATCAAGCAAAGCTTGAGGCAAGCGAGGCTCCTTTGAAAATCGGTACTGCACAACAGGTCATTCCGACAAATACCGCCAAATCCCTAGTTGACATCAAAGGCCGCACACGTAACAAATCAAGAGACCTGCCTAAAGGGCATTACATCTTGAAATTTTAACAACACCGCAGCCTTTAATGCAATCCACGAAGGTTTATATCTACATTAAAAACAGATTCAATCACCTTAACCACAATCAACAATACAACTGCTAGGACTGATCCTAAGAGAATCAACCATTTAAAGTTCTCTCGAGATTCTTTTTGCAACCGCTGGATTGTTTCGTGGGTTTTGCCCTGTTCAATATTGTATTTGGAATCGTAAACCGGCCTGATATACCTGCCGCTGGAAGTATACCCAATAATTTCTACATCCTTATGTTTCTCGTAGGTTTCGTCAACTGTTTTCTTGACTTCTTCAAGATCCTCGGCAGTCAATCCACCTTTCCGATAGATTTTTTCTTCCGAAGGTAATTCTGGCAATGGCATTGTCGACAACAGTCCTGCCCACAACAGTCTATCCGATGTTTCCAGTTCACCAATCCGTTTATTTACAATATCAATTCTTTCTGAAGTCTTGTCTTTTTTAACGATATCCAGAACTTCGTACAACTCATCTAGCGGGAGCTTGCGAATCTGGTTCTCGTAATCTTGAAGGTATTTGGGATCTTTCAAATTGACTTTGTCGAACATTGAATAAAATTCTAACAAATTCGGGCATTTTTGTCAATTGTCAGAATTTGGCATTCCGTCTTATTTATATTTCTGCACAGCGAAAAAAATTCGGGAACCAGTCGATCTCCGTTTCTTAGATGAATACCGTCGCTTTTTACGCATGTAGCGACAGGAGGAAAAAATGAGTACACAAGTAATGTACTTGACATTTTGTATCCGATTAGATACATTTAGGAGGTTAAGATGTTTTCAATAGAGAAAACTGAAACCTTCTCTAAATGGTACGCGAACCTTAAGGACAATCAGGCAAAGCAGAGAATATTCTCTCGATTATTGAGAGTTGAACTAGGAAATCTTGGTGATGTCAAAAACATTGGTGACGGGATATCCGAAATGCGATTCGATGTTGGACCTGGATATAGGCTCTACTACGCCATACGAGGACAAGTTGTAATCATTCTCCTATGTGGTGGAGACAAATCAACACAACGGCGAGACATTGAAAAGGCAAAGGAAATGTGGAGGGCGATTCAAAATGAAAACAAGTAAGCTGGATTTATCAGAGCTTTTGGATAACGAGGAGGTTATCGCAAGAGTCATCAGCGACGCATTGCAGTCAAACGACAGCACCATTTTGTTGAGGACCATCGGATACGTTGCCAAGGCACGCGGCATCGCACAAATTGCAAAAGCAACAGGCCTCGGCAGAGAAAGTCTTTACAAGGCACTGAATGAAGATGCCCACCCCCGTTTTGACACCATTTTACGCGTATTGAACGCACTAAATGTTCAAATGATCGCGGTTCCTAAAGTTCGCACAAAGAGAAAAGTTTCCCGCAAACTTGCCGTGGCCGAAAAGAAAGCCGCTTACAAAGTTTAGGCAAATGTTTCGCCGAACTTAAACCACTTTTTGATAAATAAAACCGAAGCACGAAACCGTCGCTTTTTACGCATGTAGCGACAGGAGGGAAAATGACAAAAATATCGCTTGCCAAAAGTACCATTATGGTACTTTTATATCTATATTTTCATTGTAACAGATTCTTTTGCTTTTGAGGAGGCATTCTGAATGGAACACCTCGGCAAAGCACACTTTGACAACCGACGCTGACACAACGCTTTGGCAAGATGTTTACCATTCCTCCGACAAAAAAGAGGATGGTTCTTGCGTAAAGCTGTACATCAAAATTCAAATAGCAAAAAATGGAAACGGAGTCATTATTTCGTTCAAGGAGTTATAGATGATTATAAAGACATGCCCTATTTGCGAAGCAAAAGTAATTCGTAAAAAAATCACAGATACATACACCTACAAGGGAAAGAGTATCACAATCAAAAACATTCCCATCTACCACTGTACAGGCTGTGGCGAAGACTTTTGCGATGAAGAACGAGAAGGTTCCATCAACAAAAAGCTTGACGCTCTCTACAGGGAAGCGGAGGGCTTATTGCAGCCTCAGGAAATCGTAGAAATCCGCAAGAAGTTCGGTTACTCCCAGGAAGAATTTGCTGAAATCGTGGGTGGCGGACCGAAGGCCTTTGCCAAGTATGAAAAAGGAACTGTAACACAGAGCCGTTCCATGGATAACCTGCTTCGCATCCTGCGGGATTCCACAGACGCCATGGCCATTCTAACAAATCAAAAAGCCCTCTGTGCCTGCGAAGCCAAAAGTGTTTATCAGGTAAAAAAAGACAAGAGTTCGTCCTGTTCAAAGACATCTCGTTCGTGAAGTTCACTTTTTTTTCTAAATTTGCCCACATTAAGAAATTATTTGTGGAAGTAAAAAATGGAAATATAGACAAGGCGAATGAAGCGCGGGCACTTGTGCACGCATTTCTGAGCCGAAGGATATTATGGAAATATAGACAAGGCGAGTGTCGCGACAGAATGTTTACATTTTGGCATGACCGAGCCGAAGGATATTATGGAAACACGTTATAATTCTTCAGAAGTTGAAGCCCGCTGGCACCAGACCTGGGCTGACAAAAATAGCTTTGCACCTAGCGGTAAGGGCGAACCGTTCTCTGTCGTCATTCCGCCTCCTAACGTGACCGGCGCCCTGCACCTGGGCCACGCCTTGAACGACACCCTTCAGGATATTTTGGTACGCTACCGCCGTAAGACTGGCCGCGACACTTTGTGGATTCCGGGTACGGACCACGCCGGTATCGCAACCCAGGCTGTTGTGGAAAAGCGTTTGTTCCAGGACGAACACAAGACCCGTCACGACATTGGCCGCGACGCTCTGGTGGAACGCATCTGGAAGTGGAAGGAAGAATATGAAGCCCGCATTACCAAGCAGTTGAAGAGCTTGGGCGTGAGCTGCGACTGGAGCCGTCAGCGCTTCACCTTGGACCCCATCTGCGCCAAGGCTGTTCGCCACGCCTTCTTCAACCTGTTCAAGAAGGGCTTGATCTACCGCGGTAAGCGTCTGGTGAACTGGGACACCAAGCTCCAGACTGCCGTTGCCGACGACGAAATCTATTACGAACATGTGAAGGGTCACTTCTGGACCTTCAAGTATCCTCTGGCCGATGGTTCGGGCTTCATTCCCGTTTCCACCACCCGTCCGGAAACCATCATGGGCGACACCGCTCTTGCCGTGCACCCCAGCGACGAACGCTATGCACAGTTCATCGGCAAGATGCTGAAGGTTCCCTTCGTTGATCGCGAAATTCCCGTGATTGCAGACGCCATCCTCGTGGACAAGGACTTCGGTACTGGTTCCGTGAAGGTGACTCCGGCACACGACCCCAACGACTATGCTACCGGCCTCCGTCACAAGCTCCCCATGATCAACATCATGAACGACGACGGCTCCCTGAATGAAAACGCCGGCAAGTTCCAGGGCCTTAAGGGCCAGGCTGCCCGCGACGCCGTTGTGGCAGGCCTCGAAGAACTGGGCCTCCTCATCAAGGTGGAAGACCACGAAATGGACGTGGGCCACTCCGACCGCTCTAAGACTGTTATTGAACCGTACCTCAGCGACCAGTGGTTCGTGAAGATGGACGTTCTTGCTGAAAACGCAATGAACGCCGTGAAGTCCGGTGAAATCAAGATTATCCCCGAACGTTATGCCAACAAGTACCTTGACTGGCTGGGCGAAAAGCGCGACTGGTGCATTAGCCGTCAGCTCTGGTGGGGCCACCGCATTCCTATCTGGCACACCGACGCAAGCGAAGAAGAACTGAAGGCCGTATTCGGCAACCGTGAAGACATCTTCTTCTACAAGGCAGAAAACGGCGGCTACCTGGTCTGCTCTCAGGAAGAAAATCTTGCAGAAGACGCAGTTCCGGGTCACGTTCTCAAGCAGGAAGACGACGTTCTTGACACTTGGTTCTCCAGTGGTCTCTGGCCCCACTCTACCATGGGTTGGCCGGAAAACACCGACACTCTTAAGAAGTACTACCCCACTTCCGTGCTGGTAACCAGCCGCGACATCATCACCCTCTGGGTGGCTCGCATGGTGCTGTTCTCCCAGGAAAACATGGGTACGATTCCGTTCCACACCGTTTACATCCACCCGAAGATCCTGGACGGCAATGGCATGACCATGAGTAAGTCCAAGGGTAACGGCGTGGACCCCATGGACATCGAACGCAAGTACGGTACCGACGCTCTCCGTTTCGTGATGGCAAGCCTCTGCACCGACAACCAGGACGTTCGTCTGCCGGTGAAGAAGGAAAAGCAGGAAGACGGTACCGAAATCAACACTTCTGAAAAGTTCGAAATCGGCCGCAACTTCTCCAACAAGATTTGGAACGCTTGCCGCTTCCTCTACCCGCAGCTGGAACAGGCTGGCGCCCTTGCCGCCGAACTTCCCATGGACAAGAATTTGTTCGCACTGGAAGACAAGTGGATCCTTTCTCGCCTGCAGACCACCATCAAGGATGCTACCCGCATGCTGGAAGAATACCACTTCGCAGAACTGGCAGGCTTCCTCTACCGCTTCGTGTGGGATGACGTTTGCAGCCAGTACCTTGAAATCAAGAAGGCTGTGATCAACCGTGAAACTTTGGACGCCGAAAAGAAGAACGCCATGGCAATCCTCAGCTACGTGCTGAAGAATGTTCTTGACCTTCTCCATCCGGTAATGCCCTTCATCACTGAAGAACTGAACAGCATCCTGTTCCAGGGCTCCGAAATGGTGATCAGCCGCCCCTGGCCCACAGCTGATGAATCTCTCATCAACAAGGATATCGAAGCCGCATTCGACCAGGCATTCGCCGTGGTAGAAGCCGTTCGCGGTGTCCGTGGCCGTTACAGCGTTTCTCCGGCAACCAAGCTGAAGGCCGTTGTTTCTGTGGACGATGCAGCAACCGAAGCTTCCGTGAATGCATGCCTCGCCATCATCACCGAACTGGGTGGCATTGAAAGCATTACCGTTGGCGTGAAGGCCGCAAAGCCCAAGTTCAGCGCCTCTGCTGTTGTGCCCGGTGGCGAACTCTTCATCCCGCTGGAAGGTATCCTTGACCCGGCTGCAGAAATTGCACGCCTCGAAAAGGAAATCGAAAAGGCAAAGAGCTTTGCTGCTAGCATCGAAAAGAAGCTCAGCAACGAGAAGTTCGTTTCTGGCGCTCCCGAAGCCGTCGTCAACGCAGAACGTGTTAAGCTGGCAACTCAGCAAGACATCATTGCTAAGAATGAGAAGGCTTTGGCAGAACTGAAGTAATCCTTCGAACCAATCAAGATTAAAAGAGGTCGTCCAAACGGGCGCCCTCTTTTTTTTTCAATTTATTTATTCTAATTTTCCCCATTATGGTTAGGAAACAATTCTTTGCAACAGTCGCATCCCTCCTAGGAGCATTTTTATTCGTTACGTCTTGCAGCAGCACAGACACGTCTTCAACAGAAGTAAACGAAACTGAACTTAGTTCATCATCTAGCGACAAACTCCAAGGTTCTTCGACTTCAGACTCACCAACGTCGAGTTCCTCTGTAGAAGACTCCGAAATGGACCCGGAAGCGGTCCACACCATCACAGGCTTTGTAAATCGAGGCCAGCTGAAGGTCGGATCCGAAGTTATCCTTCGCGAACTGGACAGCACTCTCGCCCAGACCGGTACTGTCTACAAGGCAAAAATCCAGGACGAGACAGGTTCCTATGTCATGGAAAATGTCAAGTTGGAAAGCCCCTACGTTCACCTTAAGGTCACAGGGGATTTCACGTCTCTATGCGGTGGTGATGAGTTCCAATATTCTCCCATTTCCATAGAAGCTTATGCCGACGTTCGCAAAGGCGATACAATCAACTTGAACATTCTGACCCACTTGCAGGCTCAGAAACTGCCCTTCTATATTAACAAGGGAATAGCCTTCACGGACGCCCTAAACGAGGCCCAGCAAGATTTTGCAAAGTTGTTCCTGTTAGATTCCATCGATAGTGATTTCAACAAGATTGACCTAATAAACTCAAATGTCAACTCGCCCTACCTTCTTGGCCTTACCGCCCTTTTCGACATAGATCATATTCTTCTAAGTCCAAAACCGGATCTAAGCACAGAGGCCTATGACCCGAAAGACTTAAATATCTACTGGAACAATGCATACCAGATTATCAATGGAACCTACTGTTTTAAGTTCAAGGAAAGCATTCAAAAATTCGGTTACAGTCCTCTCTCTGGCAAGGCAAAGGATTACCTAAAGAACCTTTGGGAAAGCATGGCACAACTGGGAGAATGTTCTACTTCAAACCGTCTTGAAATCAAGTCTCCTGCCTACAACGAAAAAACTCATTTCTACTGCGAGTCATCCAAGTGGATTCAACCGAAACAATGCATGGAACTAGACGATATTATCCTAGATACTCTAACGCCCCTCAAAAAAGGCAAAATTTTCCAAAGTCCCTACTGCAGCGAAAACGCCTACAAATATGATGGGGAATGGAAATTCGCTGACAATGTAGACGTTGGACTTGGATTGGCATGCACCAACGAAACTCTTGAATTTACCGGAGCCAGCGGAAGAAAATGCTATCAATGCTTATTCACCTCCTGGGTCGGCATGAAGTGGAAAGAAGTGGATCCGTCCATTTGCGAAGTCTATGAACACACCTGCTCTGAAGATGGCGAAGTATTTAAGGGAACCGTAGATCCCTCGATTGCCTATGTCTGTGATGACGGCCAAGCCCGACAGGTTACCACACGAGACTCCCTCCTGGATTACGTCTGCATTACAAGCAGTCCTAAAAAGTCTGTAGCCGTAGGCAAAACCACATTCATATGCAACGCAGGCAAATGGGAAGTCTCCTTCGGCGATTCCCTGGACAACGTTCTTGTCGACAAACGTGACGGAAAAGTCTACCAGACAATAGGCGTCGGCAACCAACGTTGGATGGCACAAAATCTGGATTACCAGGATTCCGTAAGCACACCGATTCTAAGCGAATCCATCTATACCGGAGATGGAAACGACGTCTATTTTCTTGGCACGCTCTACAATTGGAATGCCGCTATGAATAGTGAAGGTTCCTGGAAAGATTCCAAATTGGAAAAACCTGTTCAGGGCATCTGCCCCGAAGGTTATCACATTCCTTCCTCTGCAGAGTGGGACACCTTAACCGCCTTCGTGAACAAATTCCGTGAATCCAAAAATGAAGCGGCAAGCTTAAAGGCAAAATCCTGGGACAGTTGGTATCCTCCCGACAACAAGGACCTCGAAGGAACGAATGAATTCGGCACAAATATTGATGCCAGCGGTTTTGTCGGAAAAGACAACAAGTATGTGTACGCCAACAAGCAAGTTTACCTTTGGACAAGCGATGCGGACTCCAGCGGTTTTGCCCTGCAACACCTTTCTATAACATCTTCAAAGATGGACCGTGAAATCCATAACTATCCACGAGTCAAGGCAGCCATTCGCTGCGTTGAAGATTAACAGGAGGGGCCTTCTATGATTTTTCAAGCAAAGAAAATTTTCGCAATTTTATGGTGCTCCGTATTATTTGTCCTATCCGGATCAATCATGGCTGGTTGCTCTTCATCGGACTCCAGTTCAAGCCATTCTGAAGAAATCAATCCTGACGACAAAGATTCTACCGAAATTTCGGACTCTTCCTTAACATACGAAACGGAAATCTTTGAGAAGGCGGATTACCAGGCCGCTGGACGAAGCGCTTTCAATTACTTAGCCCCCAAAAGCGAAGTCACTCTATACGAACTGGACGGCAGCCTTGCCCAAACCGGCAAGGAATTTACCACAGAAACAACGGGTGACTGGGGAGCATTTTCTTTTTCCAAGGTGTCATTAGTATCGCCCTACGTTCTAATCAAAATGAGAGGGCATTATGGATATAGAGGCGATCCCGAGCCATCATACCACACAACAGACACAACCTTCTATTTCGCCATAGCCGACTTAAGAAGCGAAGACTCCATTTACTTTTCAAAAGCCTCTACCATCGAAGCTTTCAGAACGCTGGATATCGCTCAAGATAAGAACATTCGTTTTGACAAGGCTTTGTTGAAGGCTCGTAATGAAATTACCACTGCGTTATACCAAGATTCCAATTTAGTTTCGAAACCATTCAGCAAATACGCAAGAAACGATATCGAAGATAAAGCCAGTAGACTTCTTTATCTCATTGACTTTGCTTTTAATGTAAATGACTCTGCCCTGTGCTACAATATGCTAAGAAACGGGCTATGGATTTCCGACTCCGTTCAGATTGCAAGGGCAGACTTCGCATTCAATTCCCTTACCGCAGATAGAAATCCCTTTTGCGAAGCGAAAATGTCAAGTGACTATTTTGCCGGAGCCCTAGGAATCGATTTCTGCCGTCATCAAATTCAAGGCAATTCAGTCAAAGTGGCAAATGAGCTCAGCAGTTTTAACAACCGCGTTCTTGTTTGCGGTCAAGACGAAATTTGGGCACCCATCTCTTTGTCTGAAAACGACACCCTTGATTGGAGTGCCGGGCAAGACGCCGAGTTGCGTAATGGACCTTTCACAGGAATCACCTATGCCTATGATTCCATCCTTGGTACATGGACATCCGCACACCTTATAGATTCCATTCCCTGCATAAGTTCCCTCGTTGGTGCCATTGCACAACAGGAAATCATTGGATTCAGAACACTTTATTCCATCTGCACTAGTCAGCGCTTCTGGGACACAACTACTGCGGACGAATATGAAAAGCAACAAAAGGCTTGCCGTGGTTCAGCCGACGCTCAAGTTGAAAACTTCGATTATATCAAGAAATTTGTCTGCAAGCAAGGATCTACTGATACAAACCCAGAAGAACCAGAGCAGGAAAATCCAGCCACTTTGCTGGAGCGCGAACAACTGGTCAACCTCTGCGGCGAGGAAGAAGATTTCCGCAAAGGCGTTATCGACACAACCATTTATTACCACTGCTACAAGGGTGAACTCAGTGTGGCGAATGCCTTTGACCTTGCCATAGGCCATGCCTGCAACCAGGAACATAAAGGGTACGCGCATTACCAGAATTCTATATACAACTGCAATGGCTTTAGATGGTCCTACGCAACAGACAGCTTGATTAGAGACTCCATCGTCGACACTCGCGACAATCAAGTCTACAAGACCATCGGCATCGGAAGTCAAGTCTGGCTGGCAGAAAACCTCCGCTATGACATAGATTCCAGCTGGTGCTATGGAGACAGCACGGAGTACTGCCAATACGGAAAGATTTACCCGTGGAACGAGGTGATTGATGTAAACAACCCCAAGAAAAACTTCTGCCCCGAAGGCTGGCACGTTCCCAACAACGCTGAATTCGACACACTCACCACCTTTGCACAAAGCTGGTTCAAGAATCAAAGCATCCAACATATTCTTGGAGCAACAAAGGGATGGGAATACGGCGGTTGGCAGGATAGCGGTCTCGACCTTGTTGGTTTTGGAGCATATCCTCTTGGACATAGAACGTTGAACGGTGCCTACCAAGGGCGAATCACATCCATTTTCCTATGCAGCGCCGATTATGAAGAGGACGAAGGCTACGTACTTATGATGAATCGCAGCGACTTCACCAAGTTCGTTCCCTACAAGCAAAAACCCAATTTGACTTGTAACGTTCGTTGCCTGAAGGACTAAATCCTAAGCCCAGACAAGCTTTATTCAGCCCAATGATTACCGTTGTAATTACGGGCTGTATCTGCATCCATTCCTATTTGACGGATCAAATCCTCTAGGCTTGAGAACTTCTGTTCCGGACGCAGATAACCCATCAGGTCAAGAACCAGATGTTGGCCATAAATATCTTCGTTGAAGTCTAGCAGGTAGGCCTCAATGGCCATAAAATGAGTTCCCGGAGTAGACGGCTGAATTCCAATGTTCACAACGGAGCGAAGAATTCGTCCATCGGCCAAACGGGCGTTTGCCACATACACACCGCCCTTGGGCAGGAACTTAAACTTTTCAACCTGAAGGTTGGCCGTGGGAAAACCGAGGGTTCGCCCCATGCGTTTTCCTACAACCACTTCGCCAGTCAAACGATAAGGGCGACCAAGATAAGTTTGGGCGCGATCCACGTCTCCCATTTCCAGGGCAGTACGCACCGCAGAGGAACTGACCCGTTCGCCCTTATGCAACACAATGGATAGCATCTGGGTACTCAGTTCCGGGAAGGCAGCCGTAATGGTTTCGTAGTTGCCCTTGCCACCGGCGCCAAAGTTATGGTCGTGACCAAAAAACATGGAGCACACGTTGCGCTTTTCAATCAGTTCCTGACGGACAAACTGGTCAAAGGGCAAGTTCATGACTTCACGGGTAAAAGGCAGAACCAAAAAATCCAAGCCGAGACTTTCGATGAATTCACGTTTTTCATCGGTGGTGGTCAGCAGCAGCGGATTGCCTTCACCGCGGATTACGTAATTAGAATGAGGTTCAAAGCTGATTACCGTAGGGCGCAAGCCGTTGGCTTCAGCCACAGCCTTCAGGGAACGGAAAAGCACTTGATGGCCCAAATGGCAGCCATCAAAATTTCCCATGGTAACAGCGCGTTTTACACTCATATCTCTACGTTCGGAAAAAACTACTCGTCCGCGGCCAAGTAAATCTTGGGTCTAATGCGGCCCGGTTCATAATGGCAAAAACTCAGAACCTCGCCTTTCAAGTTGGCTACAAAAATATTGCCTTCAGCATCAACACCTTCAATGGGTGTTTTCCAAGGAAGATAATTACCCTGGCGAATCACAGCTACCTGGGAATCATCCAAACGGACTACCGGGAAATCAAGAATCTGATCCACCGGAATCAAATGTTCGCGAGTCAAATTTTCTCCACGAACCGCCTTGTCCAAGGTCACGTTGCCGATGCGATGGCGTCGTATTCCGGAGACACAGCCGCAAGTTCCAAGAGCCCGTGCAATGTCACGGCCCAACGCACGTATATAGGTACCCTTACTGCATTCGCAAATCAAGTCGAACGTAGCAATAGCCTTGCCAGAACAGCCTTCGGTTGCATCGTTGGCGACCACATCGGTCACCTTCAGAGAGCTGATGTTGATCTTGCGGGCCTTCAGTTCGATATCACGGCCTCGTTCCATCAGGTCGCTGGCTCGGACACCGTTAATCTTTACGGCGCAGTACTTGGGCGGCACCTGTTCAATGTCACCAATGAACTGGGGTAGAACAGCCTCAAGATCCTGCAAACTAATTTGCGTTTGTGGATTGCTAGATTCTTCGACTTCGAACCTTTCGGTTCTACGCTCAGAATGACACTCTGAAAGTCCAGAGTCTAGAGACTCGTCTCTCGTCGTTCCTCTCTCGTCTGTCGCAATCACTTCGCCATCCCATTCCAGGGTATCGGTCTGGTAGCCCAGATGAAGTCTAAAGCTATAGCACTTGTCCTTTGCTTCAACAAAGGGCAACAAACGGGTGACGCGGCCGGTGGCAGCAATAATCAAACCTGAGGCACGTAAATCAAGCGTACCTGCGTGGCCAACTCGCTTTGTAGAAAAGACCCTTTTCAGTGGGAAAAGGGCCTTAAAAGAAGTTTCACCAGCAATCTTGTCTAACAGGACAAAGCCAGAATTGGACAATTAGAGTTCCCCTTTCTGTTTCAGTTCTGCAAGAATGCTTTCGATATGCATGGCATGTTCCAAGTTCTCGTCTAGCACAAAGTTCAGTTCGGGAATCTTGCGAATCTTAAGGGCCTTGCCAAGAACCCCGCGGATAAATCCGGCAGAGTTCTTGAGACCAATGAGAGAATCGCGCTTTTCCTTATCGGAACCCATCACGGAGACCATGATCTTTGCGTAGCTCAGGTCATCGTCAATAGTGACGCGGGTAATGCTGGACAAAGAGCTCACGCGAGGATCCTTGAGACCCTTCTGGATCATCTTGGAGATTTCCTCGCGGAACTGTTCGCCTAATCTGTCGGTTCTACGACTCATTAAACGGATTCCTCTTCGTTAGCCTTCTTAGCCTTTTCTTCGGCTTCTTCGCGGGCAACGTCCTTCAAGGTACGAGCAACAGAGACTTCCTTGAAGAAGATCAAGCTATCGCCTTCACGAATATCGTCGTAACCCTTAAGACCGATACCGCATTCAAAGCCGCGGGCAACGGACTTGACGTCGTCCTTCATGCGCTTCAGAGACTGAACAACGGTAGTACCAAGTTCTACGCCGTTGCGGTATACGCGCACATGGCTTTCGCGGTCCACGGAACCGTCGGTAACCATACAGCCGGCGATGAGACCGACCTTGGGAACCTTGAAGACCTGGCGGATTTCTGCTTCACCGCTAAGTTCTTCACGGAGAGTGGGCTTGAGGAGGCCTTCAACAGCGTTGGTGATATCTTCGATACAGTCGTAAATCACGCGGTAATTGCGGATTTCGATGCCTTCCTTCTGGGCCATTTCGCGGACAGCGAGAGACGGCATCAAGTGGAAGGAAACAATGATAGCCTGAGCGGTTGTTGCAAGAAGGATATCGGATTCAGTGATGGTACCAACACCCTTACGGATGATGTTAACACGGACTTCCTTGTTGGTGAGCTTTTCGAGAGAAGCTGCGAGAGCTTCGGCAGAACCACCCACGTCAGCCTTGACGATGAGGTTAAGTTCAGAGAGCTTACCATCCTTCTTTTCATTGAAGGTGTTTTCGAGAGATACTGTCTTACGGGCGCGGAGATCGCGTTCACGGGCAGCCATACGGCGCTTGGAAGCAATTTCACGTGCGGTCTTTTCGTCTTCAACCACGATAAGATCGTCACCGGCCTGAGGAGTACCATCGAAACCAAGAACCTGGCAAGGAGCAGAAGGCGGAACTTCCTTAAGCTGTTCACCACGTTCATTAAACATTGCACGGACACGACCTGCATAGATACCGCAGACAAACGGGTCACCCACATGGAGGGTACCGTTCTGCACGAGGATCGTAGCCATGGAACCCTTACCCACGTCAAGCTTGGATTCCACAACAGCACCACGTGCGTGTGCATCCGGGTTAGCCTTAAGTTCAAGAACTTCGGCTTCGAGAGCAAGAGTTTCAAGAAGTTCGTCCATACCCTGACCGGTACGTGCGGAAACTTCGATACAGCTGGTAGAACCACCCCACTGTTCCACTTCTACGCCGCGTTCAGCAAGCTGGGCACGGATCTTGTCGGGATTTGCAGTGGGAAGGTCAATCTTGGTAATAGCGACCACCATCGGAACCTTTTCGCGCTTGGCAAGTTCGATGGATTCAACAGTCTGGGGCATGACCATGGAGTCTGCTGCCACAACCAGCACGATAACGTCGGTGACCTGAGAACCACGGGCACGCATTGCGGAGAATGCTTCATGACCCGGAGTATCAAGGAAGGTAACCTTACCCTGGCTGGTGGTAACTTCGTATGCACCAATATGCTGGGTAATGCCGCCGGATTCGCCAGCCACAACGTGGGTCTTACGGATCCAGTCGAGCAAGGAGGTCTTACCATGGTCAACGTGACCCATCACGGTAACCACCGGATGACGGGGCTGCTGATTTTCTTCGACTTCGGTTTCTACACCGAGAGCTTCTTCTTCGTATTCTTCCATCAGCTGAGCTTCAAAGCCGAATTCGTCGGCCAGGAGCTGGATGGTTTCAAAGTCGAGGCGAGCATTGATGGTCACCATCATGCCCATTTCCATGCACTTCGCAATAACGCGAGCAGGCATCTGTTCCATCAGGCCAGCGAGTTCGCCAACAGTGATGAAGTCAGAAGTCTTCAGGATCTTCTTTTCGTCGCCAGTTTCGCCTTCGGCCTTTTCCTTACGGTAGACCTTCTTGACAGGCTTCTTGGAGAGGTCAGCCATCACGCGGGAAACGTTCTGACGAACGGCTTCCTGCTGCTGTTCTCTCTGCTGGTCGCGATCCTTACCGTTGTTGCGACGGTTCTTGTCGTTCTGACCATGACGGCCATTCTGCTGAGAGCCCTTGCCGCCCTTGCCACCCTGACCGGCACCAAAGCCGCCCTGAGCTGCATTATTGCTAGCGTTAAAGGCATCCTGCATGGAGCTACCGGTAAAGCCACCGGTACGTCCTGTAAAGGTGCGTCCGCCGTTATTGTTGTTGCGGTCGCCGCCCTGGCCACCCTGACCCGGACGACGGTTACCGCCATTGCGGTTGTCCTGACCGTTGTTGTTCAAGCGGCCAAAAGTACCTGTGTAACCCTGCTGGTTGCCACCGTTTCCGCGGGGACCATTGCCAGGGCGGTGTCCGCCGCGGCTCTGCTGAGCCATCTGGCGAGACTTTTCGATACGAGCAAGAATTGCTGCATCGGGTTTGAAAACTTGAGCCTTCATAGGCGGCTGCTTCAGTTCCATGCCCGGGGTAACCATGGCAGGTTCTGCTGCAGGAGCCTTTGCGGCAGCGGGAGCTTCGGCCTTGGTGGGAGCTGCAGGTGCCGCAGGCTTCACTTCGGCCTTGGGAGCCGGCTTCGGTGCTACAGGAGCCTCGACCTTGGCAGGTTCTGCCTTCGGGGCAGAAGCTTCAACAGGAGCTGCCTTTGCAGGTTCTGCCTTGGGAGTTTCTACAGCCTTCGCGGGCTCAGCCTTAACTGCAGGCTTTACCTCGGCCTTGGGAGCGACAGCGGGTGCTGCAACTTCAGCAGGCTTTACTGCGGGAGCCTCAACCTTGGCAGGTTCTGCCTTCGGGGCAGCAGGCTTTACAGTTGCAGTAGTTTTAACAGCAGTGGGCTTACCCTTAATGAGGGTTGCCTTAAGCTTGCGTCCACCGGCAGCGGGAGCTGCTGCGGTCTTACTGGCCGTAGCGCTGGCAGCCTCGGAAGTGGAGGACTTCTTCAGGTTCTTGTTTCGGGCTTCGGCCTTGGCACGTTCGGCTTCGGCGGCGGCTTCGATCTTCGCATAGTCCGCGGCATCGACCTTGGACATGTGGGTACGTACAGTGACGCCCGCATCGCGAAGAAGCTTCATCACAACGTCAACCTTGACGCCGTGAGATTCAGCCCAATCTGTTGGTTTAATTTGTTCAGTTGCCATTTATAGCCTTTTCCAAAGTTCCTGTATTAGCGGCCAGCCTTGCGGTTTGCGTGGGCCATGTCTGCTGCGGAAGGAGACGTAATCATCTTCTTGGTTTCGTCGTCCTTTTCGGACCATTCCTTTTCACCGAAGACGTCGAGATTACGCTGCACCAGTTCGGCAGCCAGCTTAACGTTCTGGCCGTTCTTACCGATAGCAAGAGCCAGGTTTTCGTCGCTGATAATCACAACGGTACGACGAGTGTCGGGCACGTGGATCAGCTTGATAACGTTTGCCGGAGCAAGAGCGCGCTGGATGAACACATCCAGGTCCGGATTCCACTGGACGATATCGATACGTTCGTTACCCAGTTCACGGACGATAGTCTGAACGCGGGCACCCTTCATACCGACGCATGCGCCAACGGGGTCGATCTTTTCGTCGCGAGAATGAACAGCGATCTTTGCACGGAAACCAGGTTCGCGAGCAACACCCTTCATTTCGACAACGCCTTCGTAGATTTCGGGAACTTCCTGACGGAAGAGTTCCTTGAGGAAGTCGCCATTAGCGCGGGAAAGAATCACCTGGGCGCCGTTCTTGGTATTTTCATCAACGCGGGCGATAACAGCCTTAATGGAATTGCCCTGAGCCCAACGTTCGCGTTTGATCTGTTCGCGGTAGGGAATCATGGCTTCGGTCTGCTTGCCGAGACGAACGACGATGTTACTTTGTTCCAAACGAATCACTTCGCCGTTAACCATGGTGCCGATGCGGCTGCGGTAGGTGTCAGTGATCTTCTGACGTTCAGCATCACGGATCTGCTGGTTCAAAAGCTGCTTAGCAGTCTGGATTGCCTGACGGCCAAAGTTGGAAATAGGAATTTCCATTTCGAGAGAGTCACCGGGCTGAGCATCTTCGTTGAATTCGCGAGCTTCTTCAACCAGCATATAGCCCTTATCCAGTTCTTCAACCTGGGCAGCGGTCATCTCGGGGTCATAGTCCGGATAGTCATCAACGACGGCCACGCGGAGGAACACACGGATTTCGTTGTTTTCTTCGTCGAAATCAACTTCGATTTTCTTTTCGATGTGCAAGTACTTGCGGGCAGCAGTGATCAAAGCTTCCTTAAGTGCATTGAGCACAATGGAATCTTCCATATCCTTTGCTTCGACGACCGTCTTGAGCACCTCGAGCAAATTTTCTTTCGGTTCGTTCTTCATAGCATGACCTTCCTATTAGATTTGTACATCCACTTTTGCCACAAGCACTTCGTCGCGAGGAATGATTTCTTCTTCCTTCTTGCCTTTGAGTGCCAGGGTTAAATTCTTTTCATCCACTTCAATCAGCTTACCCACCACAGGCTTACCTGCAGGGCGGGTCACGCGGATAAAGCGACCCTTATTTCTGATGAAATCTGCATCCGACTTCAAGGGGCGGTCCAAGCCCGGGGAAGAAACTTCCAGGGTGTAGGCGCCTTCGATAATCTCGGGATCAAGGTCCAGGGCGTCGGAAAGGAAATGGCTCACATTGGTGCAATCATCAATGGAAACGCCTTCCGGCTTATCAATGTAGAGGCGCAGCGTCTTACGCTTGCCTGCGCGGAACATATCCTGTTCCACCAGAGAGACTCCGGCGGCTTCGCATGCCTTAGCAATCAGCGAATCCAACTTCTCGTTAGCCAATTAGACCTCGTTTTTATAATAAAATAGCCGCCCGCTATTGGAAGATATCACATCCAGACCTTGGACTGAGTATTTTCCACGGGCAGTCTAAAACCGTTGGTAAATATAAAAAAAAATGTTATCTTATGGCTCACTATGGCATACGTACTACTTATTTTGGCCTCAATTGTGGGTCTTGCAGGCTCCGGATACTTCCTGCGCAAGAATATTCTTGCCATCCGCGAAAAAAACAAGAACGAACCCAAGGCTTACAAGCGCGCACTGAACTACGTGCTCACAGGTCTGTGGTACGGCTACCTGATTATCTTCTTCCTGGGCCTTACCATCAACAACTTGATCGGCTAAAGGCTTCGACCCTGGGAGCGGAGCCAACGTTCATACAGGAACAACGCAATTAGATTCTTGCCGTCCACAAACTTGCGGGCGGCTTCTTCGTATGGCAGCACCTCGGTACGGATCCATTCGATTTCCTCAGTGTACTCCTGGTCCTTGCCGTCCATGGCCTTCAGCTCTTCCGCAGTGACTTCCCGTTCGATTGCATACAAACGAATGCGCTCATCCAGAAGTCCACAGCTAGCAGCAAAGCCTTCGCTTGCCCCCTGGTACCAGAAATCCATCAGGTCAATCAGTTCGGAATCCTGGGCCTTGATCTGTGCTTCTTCTTCCAGCTCAGAAAGCGCCACCTTGCGATAGTCACCGGTCCAGTCCAAAATGCCTGCAGGAATTTCCAAGGAGGCTTGTTCTGAAATTGCAAAGCGGGGCTGACGAACCAACAGCAGGTACGGTTTGCCTTCGCAGCGAAGTACAACCAAAATGCCAACCGCATTACCGCGAACCAGAACAATGCCGTGAACCGGGCGGCCATCCGGAAGAGTCGCCGTTGCCTCCAGCTTGATGAACAAGGGCTGACGTCCCTTGCGCAAGAAATCAACCGAGGCAAAATGCACTTTGGTCACATTGAACTTCTTCTGAGAGGCTTCCAACCAGTCCTTATAAATACGGGAGTCTAGAACAACCTGCTTATCGGATTCTGCAATTTCTTGAGCAAAGGAATATTCAATCATAAATCCCCTTTTGCCGAAAAGCCTACTTCTCTTCGACAATCAATGTATCGGGAGCCACAGAAGCTTCTTCCCAAATTTTAGACAACGTATCAAGAATAGCTACGGAGTCATTGTCCACAACCATCTTGCTTCCACTCATATTGTAAACCATCCACTGGGGTTTTGAAGCAGGACCGCAGAATGTTTCCGTTTCATCGGGAATCATCAGTTCTCGAATAAAGCGGACGCGTTGCCCTACCCCGTAGTAGGCGTAAGAAAAGGAATTGTAGGAAGCGCATTCCGGAATTTTTTCTGTATAGTATGTGCTATAGTGCCAAATCGTATCGGGGCGTTCCTGCAAGGATCCCAAAGAATTGGAATCATTCTCCCACTTGGAGTTTATGCAGTAAACTAGGTTCGTATCTGCACAACGGTAATGAATCGGAACCAAGTTCGTGTCGTTGACGCTCCAGCTGTTCGGATACAATGTATCGGGAACCGTAGACTCACACATGTCGATACGGTGAGTGCAGTTGGACTTCATGGTCCGCCAGAAAAAAACGCGAGGCGTCAGGGAGTCGAGTACACGAATCATCGAAGGGATCGCCTTGGATTTTTTCTTTTCCTTGGTTCGTAGAGGAAAGTTGTGCGCATCCGCAAAGCTGGAATCCATATAGACAAAGAAAGTATCCCGTTGGAAGGAACCTCGACGTATGGAAATGGAATCCAGGATAGAGTCGGCATCGTTTTTCACCTTGAGGACAGAAACCCCGGAAATAAGATTTTCGCCAAGGATGATCTTCAAAGTTGTATCAGGCCTAAAGTATGGGGCGGCACAATCCTCTTCGGTAGCATGGATGTTAATGACCGGCTGGAGCAAAAGCACAGAATCCTGCTTTTCGTACTTGCGCTCAATGGAGGTAAGGGCACAATTGGAAAAGGACCAGATATCCTTTAGTTCAAGGAACAAGGTGTCACTGACCAAATGGAAAGCACGGCCTGAGTCCAGAGAAGCCCCCAGGAAGAAACCATGACCCGTAAACTCGTTTTCGCTGGAGGAAACACTGATAGGCCCATCGGAATCTTTTTCACAACCCACAAACATGAGCAAGGCGCAAGCCATGCACAAGGCGGCAACAAGACTCTTGATGTACTGGGGTTGGTTCATAGAACCAAAGTTATTAAAAACCTAGACTTTTTTCAAAGGTAGCCATGTCTTTTGCGTCTACCGGATGGGCTGCAGCGTAGAAATCCTTCCAGCGGATAAACAGACCATTCTGGCGGACAGTCAAGAAGAAAATGGAACTATCCTGAGGATTAAGCCTGCCAACAGACGCATCGGCAAGAACCAGGCTGCCTACAGACAAACTATCGTTCAAGGCTCCCATGCCGGAGGTTCTGCTAGTCACATTGTATCCGTGGTCTATTTCCACAAAGTATCCCAAGGAATCCTTCCCCATATCCAGAACCTTGCCCGGAAGCACGGGGAGAATAGGAGCTTCACCGATTCCCCTGAAAACGTCCATTGCCAGGAGGGATTCATGGCCTTCAAAATCGAAGTCGTCGGTAATGGTCAAGGCAGACCACTGCATAGGAAGCTGCGGGCATACGCCAGGGAACCTACATCCGGAATTCTTGGAAACCCAAACGTAATTGGAATCCTTGTTCGCCAAGTGAAGATACTCATAAACATTGCCATCTTCATGAAGTACCAGGCGAGCATTGGAAAAATCATCTGCCGGGGCAACCCAATGAAGCTTGGATGCAGCGCCACTGCGCAAGGAAGCCACATACCGCAAGAACGGATTGGGCAAGCTAAGGGACAATGTGGAATCGTTTATAATCCATGAACACTGGGCAAGGCCCTTTTCAAGGGCAAAGGGTGTTCCACCATAGCTTTTGCAAATGTTCTCCCAGTTTTCCATGTCCTCGGTTTCTTCGTTACCTGGCAAGGGCAGAGCATTGGCGATTGTCGTAACAAGCCCTGTCCAGTAAACAAAGAACGCAGCAACCGCCACAAATATCAAACGGAGCAAAGGGAACTTGTGGCGAGAAATGACTCGCTTTTTCTTTCCCTTATATTCCTGAAATTCGATGGGCATCGAAACTAGAAGCTAAAGAATGCGAAGGTTCCACCAATAGCAGCCAAGATCAGCAGCACGACGATAACAACCGTACGCACAGAGGACGGTTCCTCGTCAAAGGGAACATCAAGGCCACCCTTCTTCTTATTTTCGTCCTTTACGATGGCGTTGAAGCTCTTGGTAAAACGACGATGGGTACCGGTGCGGCGATCCAGGGACTGAGAAGCCTTCTGGGCAATGTCGCCGCGGATATTCTGGGAAGCAACCGCACCGCGGTGATGCTCCTGAACTTCTTCTTCGGGAGCTTCCTGCTCGGCGGTCTGAGCCTGCAGGGAGAAAGACATCAAGTCCTCCTCAAGGGAAAAGACTCGAATGGACTTGTCGAGGCCTGCCTTTTTGAGGCCATCCACAATAATCTTGTTGTTGGTAAGAACCGCGAACATGCCGCCACGCTTATGCATTTCCTGCTGGAACTGGATAAAGGCGTTGTAGGCATCGCTGTAAACGAAATCCAGGCCGGTCAAGTCAACGGCAAGGAACTTTTCATCGGCCTTGTCAGTCAAAAGCTGGCGAACGTCCTTTTTGAACTGTTCAGCATCAAAGGCCCCTATAGGATTAAGGGGTGCAGAGATCAAGTCAAAACTTCCGACTTCGCGATAATTCTTCAACTGAGGCATACTAGAAATATAAACTAAAAAAGGGAAAATGTGAAACTCATCACACAAAAAGCATTGTAAAAAGACGCCTTACTCTAGAATTTCGTCATCTTCCTCAACGATCATGGGTTTTGCAGGAGCTACAGGAGCAGATTCAACCTTTTCTACAGCAGGCGCTGCGGCAGGTTCTTCCAACTTTTCCTCGGAGACGGTCTCAGGAACGGTTTCGGGAATCACTTCGGCGGGAGCAGCCTCCTCGTAGTAGTCTTCCTCCACCTCTTCGGTCAAGACCTTGCGGCCGCTAGGATAGTCCACGGCCTCGGGAGTTCCCGCCCTAGGCTTCTTGGCAAACAGGTAAGGGCTTACACTCACACTGACGCGGTGTACAGGAGAAAGCACCGGATGAGATTCGAAGGCGTAGTCAACCTTCAGGAACTTGGCGATTACAAGACCGGCACCAGCAGTCACGCTCTGCAATGTAGAGAAGCTACTGAGACCAGCACGAAGAGTCAAACCGAAGTCAAAGGCGAATTCAAGACCGCCGCGGCCGCCCTGCAGCCAGTCCAGCGGGTCTTCCCAGAACCGGCCACCCACATCGGGATCCGTCTCGAAATCAAGTGCTCTCGCTTCGTGATGGAACATTCCTGCGCCCTGCCAGTAGAAGTTCAGCTTTCCGTAAAGGTACGGAACCGGCAGGCCATAGCTTGCTGCCAGGTAGAACTCGGGAGAGGAATATTCAAAGGTTCCAGATTCCCAGCTGGCGGCGGAACTGGTCCAGCCCTTGAGAAGGCCAGACACATACAAGTCCTTCAGTACCTTAAAGTGCAGGCCCGCGTCACCGCGGAAGCCAAAGCCGGTCTGGTCCATGTCGCGGTACAGACCGTGAAAGGATACGCCCAAGTCTAGGCGGTCCGTAAGCCTTTTACCGAAGGACACAGAAAAAACGTAATCTGCAATAGAAAGAGTTCTGTAGTCGGAACCTTCCGGCAAGGGTTCGCCATCCCTAATGTAAGGAATGTCATCGGCACCAAAGCGGGCGAAGGCGATTCCCAAGCCCTGGCCTTCAGCCAGAGGAATGGTTGCCGAGGCAAAGTCGTACTTGGTATCCTCGAAGTATTCCGTATGGGAGAAACTTGCCCAGGCGTAATTCATGTTGGCCAGCTGATAGGGATTGGACAGCAATCCAAGATAGTCCCCATCCACAGCCATGACTGCGGAACCGAGGGCAGCCGAGCGGGCACCCGGTTCAATATCCAGGGTGGCGTTGGCCCCAGTCACTCGTTCTGCGGCAAAGACATTGCAGGAAGCGGCAACAGCCAAAAGCACCCCGCGGAACAACGAAAACTTCCGGGCGGTAGAACTTGCCGATTTTGCAAAAAACTTCCTGATTGTCATATCTTGTCTTGCAAGATAGATTATTTTTGAATCGTAAACCAATACAGCCCCAGCAAAATGAACCTTTCGGAATATATCCAACAGTTTTTGACCTACCTTACGGCACAGCGGCGATTCTCCCCCAGAACCGTCGATACCTACCGCAAGTCCCTGGACAAATTCATGGTTCACCTGAATGGCGATTGCAGCCCCCAAAAAAACGGCGTTGCAAAAGAAAGCGAAACGCCGGATCAGCCCCTGGCCGCCTTTTCCGAAATGAACGTCAAGGGTTTTGTGTGGGACTTAAAAATCAAGCAGGGCCTGGCCCCCACCAGCATCTGCGAACATCTTGCCGCCCTAAAGAGCTTTGGCAAGTACCTGGTCCGTTCCAACGTGCTGCAGACAAATCCCGCCGGAAACGTACCCATGCCCAAGAAGCCCAAGCGTCTGGTAAGCTTCATGGGGCAAAAGGACCTGGCCTTCGACAAATTTCCCGATCTTGAGAACCCTACCCTGCCTCAGGTTCGAGCCAGACTGCTGCTAGAGCTGATATACGGATCCGGCCTTCGAATTTCCGAATGCCAAGGGCTTTGCTGGAACCAGATCATGACCTCGGAGCATTTGGTACGGGTGTTCGGTAAGGGTAGCAAGGAACGAATCGTCCCCGTAACAGAAGAACTGCTTTCCCGCATCGGCGAATTCAAGCAGATGCAGATCGAGGCGGGCCACGTGCCCACGGCCACCGGCTATGTCTTTTTAAGCGAAGACGGCAAGCCCTATGGCATACGTACCCTTCGTAACGACATCCATAACCTACTGCGACTCATTGGCTGGGAAGGCAAGGCAAGCCCCCACGTACTTCGCCACAGTTTTGCAACACACCTGCTGGAAAACGGCGCCGAAATCATGAGCGTCAAGGAAATGCTGGGTCACGAAAGCATATCTACCACCCAGGTGTACACACACGTCAGTGCAGAACGCCTTCGCGAGGCTTTCAAGAAAACCCACCCGAGAGCATAGCGGCCTTGCCGAACAATACTAAAACTGGATATCCCGCAAAGATATTCTGCGATACTTGATTCGAAGAGAAACTTTACTGAAAAAATCAATCCAATAGGCGATTTCCGCCCATATGGTTTCTACAGCATCGTAGCGGAAATATTTCAGGGAATCCCGTCTTTTGCCAAACCACCAATAGAGCCATTTCAAACGGACTTTTTCAGAGTGGTATCCAAAGTTCCCGTTTTTCAAAATATCCTTCAACATCCACTCTCCGCGGAATGAATCCGGTTTGCAGAGCATCAACGATTCATCAAGCCCGAGAGTTTGCCGAAGGACCCACATGATTGCCGCGGCGGCATGAGACAACCCCAAGGAACCTAGACGACGAGATATTTCATTTCTGTCTTCGACAGATGAACTTCTAAGGAGAATGTAATAATCCAGCAATTGACGCAGGCCAACACCACCTGTGACAAAATGACGATGGACATGAGACAACTGCATCGCCAAGGCAAATTTAACGTTCGGAACATAGTAGCCCTCAGGAGTCCGTTCCCGACAAGAAAGTTCGCCATTCAAAAATTTCACTAATCGTCTTGTTGAAAAGGGATTCATGTTTCCCGACGAAGGAGTAAAGTGAACTTCTACGTCAACCCCATCTTTATTTTTGGGCAAGTGTACATGATGTTTTGTAGAATAGCCACGATTCTTGAGACCATGTTGACCAAGAAACTCTACAACACGTTTCTTTCCGCCTGACACCCAGATGTCGATGTCTCCCGGCTGCCGACAGAGCGGATTCGGGTAAAGTCTAGCGTTGGCCTGCCCTTTCAGAATAGCAGTTTGGAAATTTTCTTTTTCAAAGAAGTTCGTTTGAAGAGCACATTCTTTGTTCAAGAGTTCATTTAGACCGCGCACAGTCTCCGCCTCGCTGGCCCACTGGAACATCAGTTCCATGGGAGGGCGCAGTTCCTGGGGCAACTTCATCACCCCGTCAAACGCAAGCCCCAGAAGAGTCTGCCGGTCCGCCTCGTTGTAAATGCGTTCCCACTCATCCGCAGACAGCCGCGGAAACGCGCCAACACTTGCCCCCGGACACCCAAGCGCAATACGCAACAGAAGGAAAAAATTATCGTATCGGGAAAAATCCACCGGCAAAACGATCCCCAAAGCACCCTTTCTTATGCATTTTGAGAAATATACTCGTCCCGAAGGATTTCATAAATATACGAGGCACTACGGGCACGCAAGCCTGTTTCCGGTTTGTTCAACGAGTCAAAAATCTTTGACTTATAAACAAAGTTAAAGGCGGTCTCCAGGTCAATTGAAAAATCATCCACAAGCAACTGGACATTCTTCTCCACAATCCTAGAAACCAAGGACTCGCTTTGCGCTGTCGTCATTAACCTTGCCTCCGTAAATAACCTAGAGCCTTCTCTGTCAAAAAACAGAACTGATTGTTCAGGTTCTTGTACTCTAGCTCCTTCGCCAATTCATCGAGAGTTCTCAAACCATCTTCATACAAGTTCAGAAGATACGCAACGCCATCGTCCGCAATCGGTCCCTGAACAATGTCAAAGGGGTTCTGAAACTGTTGTGAACGACTTCTATTCTTGAAGATAAAGTCTGCCCATTCCTTTGTAGGACCATCAAACCGCATAACCTTGAGATTTTCGGATGCAAGTTCATTCTCGTCAAAAAAATATTCCTGGACAACAGGATTTCCACCCCAGATGTCTGAACGTTTTTTCGCCAATTCTAGAGCCTGTTCACGAATGTCGGTAACATAGAAACCCCTGCCGAAATCCTTGTAAGGTTTCGTCTTACTCAGGTCAATCGTCGTAAATTCCGCGTTGGTTCCATGATATAGAATCATCCGATTGTACCCCCGTTTCGCTTGCAGATGACAACCAGGTCGTCAAGGGCCTCGTCCGTTGGGAGAAGATGTTCCACTGCGTAATGTTCGTCAAGAAAACGAATCCCCTTAAACTGGCACAGGTATTCAGCCGCCACCTGCAGGGTAAGCTGAAAACGCTTGGCAAAAAGCCTGATGCACATGTTTATATACGGGATTTTATACTTGTTCAACATACTACGAATATAACAATATTTCCACTAATCCGCAAAAAAACACCCTGCATTCTGCAGGGTTTTGTCTTAATCTTGAGAGCACTGGCTGCCGAAGCAGGGAGTGATAACGTCAGGGTCACCACTTCCCGACAGCAGGCTTGCCCGCTGCTTCAGCTTGATGACCTTGAGTTTGGGCTGTACGTATTCCTTCTTTTTATTCATCTGCATTTTTGTTTCTTTGGTCTTAAACATTTTCATTTTCCTCCTGGAATCCATCCAGGGTAAATTCTCCATGATTCATACTGGCCTGCAAGAGACTTGTGCGGTGCTTCAGCGTCACCACCTTCATGCAGGGTTTTGCGTAAGATTTTCTGTCGGTTGACTTTTTTTGCATTTTCCTGTCGCCTTATTTGATAATCACTTTCTTGCCGTTGTTGTAGTAGGTCCCCTTGACAGTGGGCTTGCCGTTGAGGCGACGGCCCTTCATGTCAAACCAGCGGTCAGCCTTTTCAAGGGTTATATTGCCGGTGCGGGTGTTCATCTGGCCCACAAAGGTGACTTCGCCATCGGCATTGCCGAACAGGACTGCGATCACTTCGGGCACATCTTCTGCGATAGCTCTGGATACGCCGCGGTATGCCGGAGCACGCAGCATTCCGTTGCCGGAGTTAGACTGATCTGAGGTTCTACTGAGCACAGCGCGCATGGGCTTGACGCTCACGTCAGAACCGCCCTTCACGAAGTCACCGGCCTTGTAGATGCCATCTACATCATCGGCGGCGGCGAAGCCATAGACGCATTCCAGGGCGGTGCAACCGTTTTCCCAATATCTGTTGGCGTAGGAGCCTGAGAATTCCCAATCGCCCACCTTGGGGTTGTTCAATTCAGCGGTCTGCACGGAAACAGGAGAACCCAAGGTCATGTTCAGATTCGTAGCTTCTTCCTTTAGGATGACGGCGTAGGGAACGCCGGCTTCCAGGGCGGCAACCTTGACTTCCGTTCTGAATTCGGCTGTATAGACACCGTCTTCCACAGTTACGCCCGTAAAGGCGTAGAAGTCTGCATTGGCCGTTGTACCTTCGTTGGTGGAGAAGGGCAGCACAATGGTATTGGCGATGTTCAGGCCTTCAGGGCTAGCCACGAAAGTGCGTTCAAATTCAACAGAGTTCACTTCCACCGGATTAGGCACATTTGCTGTTTCCGTGGAATTACCGAGAATCGTCGCCTTGGACTTGTCGGCAGCAATCACGATGGAACCGTAGTTGAATTCAATCTTTCCGCTGAAATCAGGGTAAGAAATTTCATCGGCAAGATTCTGGCCCCAGACAGAACCGTCAATTCCATTGTGGAGAAGGGCTGCAACAGTACCATTAGAAAATTCTTCTCCAGTTTTGAAGCCGGATCCAAAAGAATCCCCATAGACTAGGGCAATCAGTTTTTCTGCAGAACCGGTCTTTGCAAAACTGTTTGTGACAGAACCGCAGTTGAAACCTATCACGCCGCCTACATAGGAGTATTCACCTGTAGTATTCACGGAACCGCTGTTGTAGCAGTTCGTGACGGAACCTTCGTTGGATCCTGTCACGCCGCCTACATTGGAGTATTCACCTGTAGTATTCACGGAACCGCTGTTGTAGCAGTTTGTGACGGAACCTTCGTTGAATCCTGTCACGCCGCCGACATAGTTTTGTCCTCGGAAGTAGGAATCCTCAACGCCTACATTCTCAACCTTTCCGTCAGAACCTACATACCCAAACAAACCGACATTTTCTTCTGATTCATCATTGAAATACAGTCCCTTGATAGCAAAGCCTTGCCCATCGAAAGTTCCTGTATATTGTTTACTGCGGTTTCCAATGAGAGTCCAGGTCCTAAAGCTAGTTCCGTTGGTCACATTACCATCAGCATCCTTTACCAACTGAGACTGCAATGGATTTGTTGCACTGCCGTTCACATAGATGTTTTTCGTCAGCCTGCCGCAAATACTTACTCCAGAAGGCATGTCGGCTGGAACGCTAACAGTTCCGTTCACAAGGGCGGCAAAGCCGTACAATTGTTCTACATTAGAAATTTCGTAGCACTGATTACCAGCCAGCACAGGAATTTCTTGCCACCTGGCATAGAAAGTCTTTGCTCCGGAGGCGTCGGCTGCGATGGAGGACACTGGTTCGCCAGAGAAGTCAGCACTGTTGTACCAACCAACAAAGCCATAGCCTTCGCGGGTAGGAATAGCAAGTGAAAGTTCTACACCCTCAAGGTAAACCGAAGGATTTGCGGAATTATCCACATCCGAGTTTATAGCATCCTTACCATTCAACTCGTATGTAATGGTATAGGCAAAACTCCACTTGGCGTAATATTTCTTTGTCCAGATGGTGTTTTCGCCAACGGTTTGCGCTGTTGCAGAAATCTGAGCGGCGGCGACGATGGTTTTGACAGCGTCACCAGAGAAGTCCTCATTTTCATACCAGCCAGCAAAGGCATAACCTTCGCGGGTGGGGATCGGCAGCTCAGTTTCGGTTCCGTAGGAATGTGTACTTGCGGCATTAGCTGCGTTAGAACCTTCGTTCAGAACATATTCAAGATTGAATTTCACTACGCCAGGCTGCAGATTTCCTTCTGCATCATAAGTGTTGGAAAGAACAGGATAAGCGTCCGTGCCAACATTCTGCCCCCAGACGTAGCCATTCGTTCCATTGTGGAGAAGTATTGCGACGGTACCGTCATGGAATTCAGTTTCGTCCCTAAAGGCAACACCTGCTGGACTGACAAGGCCAACCGGTGATCCAGACTTTGCAAAGCAGTTCTTGATGGAACCATCGTTGATTCCGGTAACGCTACCTACAAAAATATCGCCGCCAGTGACAGAACCGCTATTGTAGCTGTTTGCGATGGAACCTACATTGATTCCAGCAACGCCACCGACATAATTATCGCCGCCAGCAACAGAACTGCTATTGTAGCTGTTTGCAATGGAACCTTGATTATATCCAGCTACGCCACCGACAACGTTTAAACCTCGGATGTAGGAATCCTCAACACCTACATTCTCAACCTTTCCGTCAGAACCTACATACCCAAACAAACCTACACTATCTTTTGATCCTTCATTGAAATACAGTCCCTTGATAGCAAAGCCTTGCCCATCGAAAGTTCCTGTATATTGTTTACTGCTGTTTCCAATGGGAGTCCAGGTCCTGAATCCGCCTTCGGTCACCGTATTCAGTTTGCCTTCGTCATCCAGCACATTCTCGTTCACCACAATTTCATTCGCCAGCTTGCCACAGATGTTTGAACCAACCGGATAACCACTGGGGAGTTGTGATGCCGTGATAACTCCATTCACAAGGGCCGCAAAGCTATACAGCTGATTAACGCTGGAGATTTCGAAACATTCACTGACGGTGCCCTTATTCACCAGAGTCGGAAGTTCCTGCCACTTGGCATAGAAGGTCAATGCTCCGGTAGCGTCGTCTGCAATGGAAGCCACGGCTTCGCCAAAGAAGTCAGCACTTTTGTACCAACCCACAAAGGCATACCCCTCGCGAGTAGGAACAAGCAGCGTAGTTGGCGTACCATACTGATAATCGGTTGAACTAATTTCGCTACCATCTTCATCAACATAGGTAACCTTGAACTTAGCCAACTCAACAGTCACATCGACAGACTGTTCCTCCACGCCAAACCAGTTATCGTTTTCCTCGACCTTGTAGTAAACCGTATAATTGCCTGCAGCATCAGCGCAAGGAATATCGGTGGAATAAGCAGTCTGTGACCCGCCTTCCATTAACACGCTGTAAAGCATATCCCCAGAGTTCGAGGATCCAGAGGCTACAAGTGCGACGCATGCACCAGCGTACTTCGGATTGGCAGAAGTCGGGGGTTCAACTGTGGGCGTAGCCTTCGTGATATTAAAGGATTTTGAAACAGAACCGAATTCCGCATAATCACCCTTGAATGTAACAGTTACAGTTGCGGTGCCAACATTTATATTGTTGGAATATGAATATTCGTAGTCGGTACCTTCGGTGAAATTAAGAGAACCTAATGAAACCGTTGGCTTTGGTGTAATTGTTTCTCCTGTATATGTCTGATCCTCGACATCAAAAGCAGGGATTCCTGTATATATGATTTTACGTTCTCCATTTTCAATAATGCCGAAATAATCATTTTTACTTACAGACACATCAATATCATCGTGCATATAAATTATGCTTTCGCCGTTCTTGATGCTTGATGCATCCACCACATCGACATCGTCGTATATAGTCACAGTACCAATTTCATTCTTAGAACCATAATATGTATAACCCGTACCAATGCCATTTGCTTCTGTACCGCCAACAGCCTTTACAGAACCACCCTTAATGGTAATATTGCCAAGTCTTGCAGTTTTCGAAGTAACCTCACTAATGATTACTCCTGTTCCGATGCCTGAACCCCACCGGGAATATCCAATTGCCGTGATATTTCCACCTTCAATTACAATATCTCCACCTATGGCATCAACATTCCATGCTTGACTCAAGCCAATACCAGCAGAATTATGATTACCCGATACGGTTAATGAACCTTCACCCCTAATTGTCAGAGTTGATCCTAAGCCTCCAACTTGAATACCAGCCTTTTGATAAGCACCAGTTACATTATTTTCACCCACAAGAGTAATGGATGCCGAACCATCACAGATAATTCCACCATTGATTGTAGCACCTGAAAGAGAAATGTTAGCCTTATCAGCAACCATCACTGTATATTGAGTTGTACCACTAAGTACATCTCCATCTACAGCAGTGAAATTATTAGTTGCTTCGGACAAATTAATAAAACTTTCACGATTTATGGTTGCAGAAATGTTTATATTAGATGTTCCTATAGTCACACCATATACACTATTTGATGCAACCAACATATTTGTTCCATCAGAAACATCAGTTGCTGTATAAGGAAACAAAGGTCTAAACTCAACTACTGTTCCAGAAATATATTTACCGTCACCATCTGCAGGATTGGATGTTCTAATAATTTCCATGTGCTCGGGGAAATCAACAGAATATGTTTCCGCGACCTCTGCCGCCACATTTACATCACCATCTGGCATAACAAAGGTGTATGTACCTTCTCCTACATCAGACAATGACACTGCTCCTCCATTTATCTTTACTGATGAAGCATCAACAGCAACACCAAGAGTCAGTGTAATCAACTCTCCAGCAAGAGCATATTCTGGATTTACTGTTATATGAGCCTTAATATCATCATCAATTACAGTATGGTGATTCAAGGCTTTGGTTCGAATAATTCGCCATTCTCCTTCACCAGAATCGTCAAATATCTCATCCTTAGCAACACCAGTGACTATACTTCCTTCATTCTTAAAATTAACGGTAATATTTTCTTTATTCCCTATACATCCAGAATTATTAGATGTTGCAACGATTTTCTTAATTCCGTTCGAAATATTAATTGTTATACTGCCAGTTCCGGATTGTCCAGCGCCAATGCCCTTTGCATAAATAACACCACCGTTTAGATTAACGGCACTAGCTTTTCCACTTTGACCACTGCCAATCCCAGCACCACTTCCCTTAGCATCTGCTGCATCGACAATTCCACCATTAATCGTAATCGATCCAACCGATCTAAACTGAACTGATCCAATACCAGCCCCTAGATTTCCTCGTGCTGTAATTTTTCCACCATTAATCGTTATCGAACCCGCGTCACCACTACCATACGCACACCCGATTCCCGCATATGGAGTCAACGAATTGGGAGATGAAGCATTCAACGTACCCATATTCATTTCATCTTCCGTTTGTGCATATACATTAAAAGATGCTGTTGTTGCTACAGTGATTCCTTTATTTGCATTAAGTGTTTTACCATTTGCCAATATCAAATGAACTTCACCATTTACAGTAATACGATCATCAACTGTTACATCTTCATAGACAACATACCAACCTTCATCCCATGTAGTCATACTGCTTGTAACTTTCGTTGCGTCCTCCATCAATCGCACCATATTTCCATCAGAATTCAGATACGAAACAACCTGCGTCTCGGCTTCTATTATTTCCGTTGTCAAATCGGCATCTAAGAAAAACTTGCCGCATACAGAGCACTGCCAGTATTCAATATGATTCGCGTCAGCTTCATGATGCTCAGTTACATGAGCCAACATCGCTGTCACACATTCATCTACATCTAACCCTATTTCACCATTCTCGTCTTCAAAATATTTTCCATCCCCACGAAGATAACATTCTCTCAATACACCTTGCTGGGTGCAAGTTGCCGACTGCGGAGTGAGATGAGTATATGTCACATTATAGCCATACAGTCTAATTTCTGTTAAACCTATATTTCGGTCTTCTTCTGTACATTCAAAGCGGAAAAATCTATATTGATTGTTCACTTCATTGACAACAGGGTAATTATGTTCTGTTCCCGAATAGGTCTGATCGATGTACTCTGATACTAAAACATAGTCATCATCTTCATCAGCCTTAGCGAATAATCTCCACTCCGACGGATGAAATTCACTTTCGTCATATGAATTTAGTTTGTATCCCTTTAAGAAAATAGGAACATCTGATCTAAATTCAACATATGAGAAACCTGAAGCAGGTTCAATATCTCTCCACCTTGTAGATGGATCTCCATCCACTACATTCGAATAGGTATACCTAGTATTAGTGATAGAACCATCCGTTGCCGTAAAACCTGTGAATAAAGTGTAGTCTTTGCCTTCAATCGAGATGGGAGATTGTTCTGTTGCAGCAAAGGCATTTGCCGAGAACAACAGCGCCAGCACCATGACCAGCGTGGTCAAATAAGAGTTAATGCCATTACGCATCATGATTTATTTTCTCCTTAAAACCAAAGAGCCGCGACCGCAAAAAGCGGACTCGGCAAAACGCGACAACGGGCGCAAAAATGCGCACAACGCAAGAAAGCCCATGGCGAACAACTCGCACGGGATTTTTTTAATGTATGGGAAGAACCGGAATGACCGCCAGTAGGTAAACTTCTAGTTACATTGGGGGGGGGAGGTAATGGACTTACGGACCTGCGCCACAAGGCCACAGCCCGCAAAGGCTCCCTCAGCGGTCGCCACAAACTTCAGTCCATCACACGCGACGATATTCATTTGGTACAAATATAGTTGCCCGTAAGATTTTTGTAAAGATTGAACACCCTTCAAGAAGGCCAAAAACCGCTTTTACAGCGCCTTGATTTTTAATATTTCGTTTTTGTATATTGTCAACCGAGTGAGTGATCCCCATTCGTGGGGCAAGTAAAACTCTCTGCTTGACGTCGTTGCCTTAGTTTATACCTGGCAACAGGAACCCTATGGGGAGACGGGCCCCAGATGACCAACGTAGAGCTCTTGACATTATGTCAAAAATGACATATATTTAATGAGTCCAAAACATAAACCTTTGGCTTGGTTGAGTTCTCAACCAAAATCTCCGCCGTTGTCACAAAAGGCTAGAATTGAAACAGGATACCTACTTCGCTTGTTACAATCAGGCTTATCTTTGTCAATGCCGCAAAGTCGACCCATGCCGTCAATTGGCGCACGTTGTCATGAATTGCGTATCAACGACGAAAACAAGACATGGCGGATTTTTTATCGAATCGATGATGATGCGATAATCGTGATTCATTGGGTTGATAAGAAAACAAACAAAACTCCGCAGGATGTAATAGAACTCTGCAAGAAACGGCTTTCCGCTTACGAGGCAAAGTGAGGCTGCATGGAAAAGGCAAAAAAAGAAAGGCTAGAAAAGAACGGATGGAAGGTTGGCGACATCGACGAATTTCTGGACCTGAACGAAGCTGAAATGGCGATTATCGAAATGAAGGTTGCGCTCGCCAAGGCTCTTGTGGCAAAGCGAAAGAAAAGTGGATTGTCTCAAGAAGAAGTCGCAAGAATGTCGGGAACAAGTCAATCGCGCCTGGCAAAAATGGAAAAGGCAAATTCCAGCGTGTCTTTGGAATTGTTGATTCGGGCTCTGTTCTCCTTGGGCTCCAGCAAAAAAGAACTTCTAAAGGCTATGGCTGGATGACGCCGAGCGAACTCTAAAAAAAGAGAACGTCGGCTAGTGCCGCGACTACAAAGGCCAACAGAGCTTTTGTAAAGATTGAACACCCTTCAAGAAGGCCAAAAAACGCTTTTTACAGCGCCTTGATTTCTTCGGGAGTGAGGCCAGAAACTGAGGCAATTTCTTCCAAAGTAAGTTTTCCCTGAACACGCAACGCCTTGGCGAGTTCCTTGTTCTTGTCACTCTGCCCTTTCTCGTAACGAATGTTAAGTTCCTGTTCCAGGGTCATGTAAGCCTTCTTTGCAATAGGGTCCTTGCGGTACTGTTCCACGAGATCGTGGATGCGCTTCATCTTTGCGGATCCGTGCTCCTGCGTGGCGAAGTACTGCATGTATTCGCGAATGGAGTTGTCCTTGATTTCGCGGTACTTCTTAAAGATATAAAAGTTTTTATAACAAAGGTCGCCCATTAAAATATTTGGGTCGCTTTCTTCGCGGTTCTGGAACCTGTAAACGGGCTTGTCCTTGCCGAAGATGTCGTCCGGGCAAATGAACAGAATGTACTGTTCTTGAAGTTTGGTGTAATTCACTCCCTTGGCGAGGACATCTAGGTCGCACATTCCCTGGTAGTAGCGGGCGCGCTTGGGCAGTTCGCCGGTATCGACCATCTGCAACTCAATATCGAAGTAACGACCTGTGCTAGGCAATTCCTCCTTCACGAGCACATCGAAGCGGACGCTCTTGTGGAAGGGATCTTCCTGGGTCGTGGCTTCGGCGACCACGGAAATCTTGTCGATGGAAATTTTCAGGACGTCCTGCAGAAAATCCTTGGCCACATCCTCGTTGCTGAATACCTTGGCAAACATAAAGTTGTCGGTAATGTCCAGGTCTTCGTACTTTTTCATTTGATAGCTCATTTTATCCTCAAAAAAAATCCACAACGTCGTCGTGTCCCTTTGCCGGGAGGACTTCGTCATGGATCTATTAAACTATTTTGAGGACAATATATTTATCGACTTTCGCGCAGGCAACCCATTTTTCAATTGACATTCATTTTGCAAACAACTGTTTGCATGAGAGTCGCGGCGGCCAAGCTTGCTTGTGCCGACATGACCGAATGCTAGGTTGTTCTACAAACAACTGTTGACACGAGTGTCGTGACCATGGCAAGTTTACTTGCCATTGGACACCTGTCCTCGCTTGACGGGGATGACCGAGGGCAAGGTTGTTCTTTCTTCCTAGTACTTGAAACTAGAAGAAGCTACCCTTGACGCCAACGGCAATGGTCCATTGCTGGCCAAAGTCGCTCCAGTCCGGAGCGTTCCACTTGCGCATGGGTTTTTCGTCGTACTCGTCCTTGGGATCAGCGGCATTAGCCTTGTCGTGGAGCGGTACGGATAGAGCCAGGAACACAGGGAAATCGGCGTCGGAGAACTCAATGCCGTAGGCAAATGCCACAGACCAAGCCTGATGATCAGGGTCTGGGCGCGGATCGTAAGTACCGGCCTTTTCTGAGGAAATCCATGCAACCCCAAGAGGTGCGGAGAAGTTTACGCCAAAGGACTGTACAATGCCCGGGCGGCCACGATAGCCGTAGGCAATGGAGCCCCCAACCGTTGGCGGCGTGTAGGCGCCAAGGTCGTTTTCACCATAGGGCTTAAAGCGGTACTTGAAACGCTTTCCGGAAACATCCATGTCATCCCAGTAGGAATCGTTGAACTCATTCTCGCCAGAAATCAGGTGCATGGCAAAGGGATGGGTATAGGTCAAGCCATAAAGCCAGATTCCCTTGTCTGTATCGCGGCTGTAATCCCAGCCCAATGTAAGGCTATAAAGACCGGAACCCTTCTGGAAACTGCTGGGCAGAATTTCTTCTGCAGCGTCAGTACCGCGCTTAATGTCGTACTGGCCCGTAGGAATGGACAAGCTTGCAGACAGGGAGGCTGCGCCGCCACTTCCAATGGTCTTGCTAAAGTCAAAGGAGATATCGCCCATGCCGCCGGTGGTACGATCCGTAGGAATCTGGTTACTACGGTACTGCACTTCGCCCTGATGGCTCATCCAGGGAATGCTCACCCCGAGCTTTGTAGACCAGGTGGGCTTAATAGACAAATGGGGCGTAACAGTCAGGCCGGAGAAATTCTGGCCAACGCTGTACTTGGTAAAAACTTCGGTTTCAAGATAGCCGCCGGAGACTCCCTGGCCAATCCACTTGATACCATCCCCAGCTCCACCGCCGGATCCGCCTGCACCGCAACCACCAATGGACTCCCAAGGGGTCGCCACTTCAACAGGAGCGTTAAGGCCAGCCATAAAGGCAGCCGCACCGGCGATAACAACAGCTGCGCCGCCAAGCAACTTTCCGCAATTCTTTCTGCAATCAAATTTCTTCATGATTCACCTCGCAGAGCCTTACGGAAGTTGGAGCAAGAAGCCCAGGTTAGTGCCAGTGGCCACAAAGCGACCATCGGGAGAACGGCCGCCGATCATGGGAACAGGAGCTATCTGGCGAACATCGCCAACCCATTCCACAGTAATGTCAGAGGGAGCGCCCGCAGTCAACTTGATTTCGCGCATGGCGGTACGGCCTGCAGAACCGTTCTGGACGGATTCTTCGCCAAGGTCGTTCTTGTTCACAAACTGAGATCCGCTGGGGAACTCAGCCCAAGTCACAAACAGACGGCTGCCAATACCAAACCAATGAGGCTGAACTGCAGAGGAAATCATGTCTGCCGTCTTCTCGATCATAACCGCATTGGCGCTTTCGGAAAGTTCCTGCACGTAGGAATTCCAGCCGGTCATGCTGGAGTTGATGGCGTTATAGACCACAAAATTTCCGTCAGGGGAAATCAGCGGACTATCCACCAGCCAGCCTTCAATACCGGCAGGCTTTTTCAACTTCTTGGGCTTAGACAAGGCCGCAGATTCTTCCTTTGCGGAACCCGTCTTTGAAAAATCCACAAACAAGATTTCGTTACTCTTGTTCACGTAGACAAGGCGTACGTTCTTCGTTCCGAAGAAGCCTTCTACCGTAGAGTCTGCAACGGAGGAGTCGGAAACGGCAGCGGTTTCATCAACCCAAAGGTGGGGTGTGGCAAATTCGCTGATTTCCTTGTCGTAGAACCAGAACTTTTTCTTGTCACTCATACGAACGGCAAAAATACCGTAGTCCAGGTTTTCACAGGACTTGTTGCCCTTGGTATCGTAAGCTCTGAGAGCGACAATGTAATCGCCATGGGTACTCCATTCCGGATCCTGGAACTGGCATTCACCAGCCGCAGTATCGCGCATCAGGAACCAACGAACCGTATTGGAAGTATCTGTCACGGTCAATCGATCGTGCTGAACCACCCTGGAAGTTGTGTAGCTTGAATCGTCTGTATTCACCACAAGCTTGCCGCCGAAATTCAGCCACAGCATGGAACCGGGATAATTTACCGGATCCTGGGAAACGGAAGGGTTACAAATCTGCTTTCCCACGTTGGTTGCCACCAACTTGCCGAAATCACCGACCGAGGCTTCGCCCTTATTGCCGGACTCTGTCGCTTCAAACTGTTCCGGCTCGTAAACGCAAGCGGTTACACCCAGGGTCAATACAGCCCCAAGTGCCAGCCTAGAAAACTTTTGAGCAAAATATTTCATCAATTGAAATATATAAAAGTATAGAATTGAATTATTTGCCAACCGACCACTGAGCCTTAGTTTTCCTTACAAGACGCTGATAAACACAGAAAATTATGGTTCCGGTAGTAAGCCAGCTCAAAGGATAGCAGCACATGAGTGATGCGAAAGTGCCAAATTTGGGGAACATGGCAAAGACCCAGAATATACGGACGCCGCAGATTCCAAACACGCAAATCAAAGTGGGCGACATGGACTGGCCCATTCCACGGAGGGCGCCGGAGCACACATCAATCATTACGTTGATGAATTCCAGACCTATCACAATGTAGACTCGGTACATGCCAGTCGCAATCGTTGCTTCGTCATTGGTGAAGATTGACAAAATGGGGTGATAGAAAATACAAGTCAATGCCCCCAATGTAAAGGTCGTTACGCCCGAAAGCAAAAGGGTCCATCGGACAACACTACGGCAACGCTCCAGATTTTTGGCGCCATAGTTCTGACCCACAAAGGTCACGCAGGCATGGCCAAAGGACGCCAGCCAGAAGTACACTATCAACTCCGGATTCATAGCCACAGCGGATGCAGCAACCGCCGTAGAACCTAAGCTGTTAATCGCCGACTGGATACACACATTACTGAAGGAGAACAAGGCACCCTGTACGCCCGCAGGCATACCAATCTTAACTATGCGACCAAGAAAATAAGGTGTAATGCGAAGCTTCCAGAATTCAAACTTGAAGGCCCCCTGCTCCCGTTTCAAAAAGTACAATAGCGTAAGGGAGCTAACTACGTTGGACAGCACCGTGGCGATGGCAACCCCATCTACATCCATATGGAATCCCACCACAAAGAGGATGTTCAGGACCAGGTTGATGATGCCCGCCACCAGCAGCACATAGAAGGGGCGCTTGGTATCGCCCTTGCTTCTCAGGACTGCCGCACAGAAATTGTACAGCATGATGAAGGGCATGCCTACGAAATAAATCTGGAAATAAAGAACCGCCTGGTCCAAGATATCCTGAGGTGTGGAGATCCATTGCAGAATGGGGCTGGCAAATACCACACCTACAGCGGCCAACAGGATTCCGCACACAAGGGAAATAAAGATGGCGGTATGGATACTGCGGGACACGGCACGGGCACGGCCCTCGCCCAAGGCATTGGCCACAACCACGTTGGCCCCGATGGAAAGGCCTACGAAAAGATTCACCATCAGGTTGATGATGAAGGTATTCGCCCCTACGGCAGCGAGGGCCGCATCGCCGGCGAATTTACCCACTACGGCGACATCTGCGGAATTGAACAGCTGCTGGAGAATGGAACTTGCCGCCAGGGGCACAGCAAACTTTAGGATCTTATCCCAAATAGAGCCCGAGAGCAAGTCCATGTTTTTTGCTTTAGCCATACAATACCTTTTTCGGGCGGCAATAATAGCTTTTTGAAAAACGCACGGGAACCCCTTTTTACTAACTTTGTCCATGAAAATTTTATCGGCGGGATAGAAACGCCGCACAACTGGAGATAATCATGGGTTTTAAATGTGGTATCGTGGGTTTGCCCAACGTTGGCAAGAGCACCATCTTTAACGCAATCACCAACGCCGGCGCCGAAGCCGCCAACTATCCCTTCTGCACCATCGACCCCAACGTGGGTATGGTGAACGTTCCCGACGCACGTCTCGATGCCCTGGTAAAGGTTTACAACCCCAAGTCCATCGTTCCCGCTGTTACAGAATTCGTGGATATCGCAGGTCTTGTAAAGGGTGCTGCCAACGGTGAAGGCCTTGGCAACCAGTTCCTCACCCACATTCGTGAATGCCAGGCCATCATGGAAGTGGTCCGCTGCTTTGATGACGGCGACATCGTTCACGTTCACGGTTCCGTGGATCCAGTTCGCGACGTGGAAATCATCGAAACCGAACTGATCCTCAAGGACCTGGAAAGCGTAGAAAAGCGTTTGGCTACCGAAGCCAAGAACGCCCGTATGGGTGGCGCCGAGGCCAAGGCCCGTCTGGCCGCCTGCGAAAAGCTCCGCGACGCCTTCCAGGAAGGCAAGGCAGCCCGCGGTCTCGCAGGCGAAAGCGAAGAAATGGACCAGATTATCAAGGACCTGGCCCTGCTTACCGCAAAGCCCTTGTTCTACTGCGCCAACGTGAAGGAAGACGACATCCTCACCGGCAACGCCTACGTAGAAGCTCTCAAAGAATACGCCGCCAAGAACGGCCACGAAGTCATCATGATTTCCGGCAAGATCGAAGAAGAACTTTCCCAGATGGAACCCGCCGACAAGGTTGAATTCCTCAAGGACCTGGGCCTCCAGGAATCCGGCTTGGACGCAGTTGTCCGCAAGGGTTACGAAATCCTCGGCCTCCGCACCTTCCTTACCGCAGGCGAAAAGGAATGCCGTGCATGGACCTTCGAAGCAGGCTTCAAGGCTCCTCAGTGCGCAGGCGTCATCCACTCCGACTTCGAACGCGGCTTCATCCGCGCAGAAACCCTCTCCTACGCCGACTTCGAAAAGTACGGCAGCTGGAACGCCGCCAAGGAAGCCGGCGTACTCCGTACCGAAGGTAAGGAATACGTGGTGCAGGACGGCGACATCATGCTGTTCCGCTTCAACGTGTAAGAGGCGCGAGACACGAGGCGCGAGGTTCGAGGTTCGAAGTACGAAGGCTCGCCACGTAATTCATAACTCATCATTCATAATTAAAAAAGGACTGCCCGCAGGCAGCCCTTTTTCTTTAACCTTTATCCTTTAACCTATTAACCCTTTTTCGAGGCCTTTCGCGCCTTATATTCTGTTACAATAGGGCGAATGATGCTAGCCAGATTCATCGCGGTTCCAATCAGGATCAGCGCCTCTGCCGCATACAGGCCAATTCCAGGTTCCACCTTCAGCAAAGGAATTCCCATGGCGGAATTCAACTTGCTTAGCTGTGCCAAGAATCCCCACATGGACACCATGGTCAACATACCAAGAGCGATGGAGCCCAAGGGTGTAAACCAGGCAAATGCCCCAGCAAGCACGGCGCCAATCAAGATGGCATAGAGGAAAGGAACTGGCTCCATCTTGGGGAAGTTGGGCATCTGGGCACGGAACTTTTCCATGGCCGTAGGATTGCCAGCTTCCATCTTTTTGAGAGTACCAAGAGCCGGTTCGTACAAGGCCTGTTCAAGATCAAGACCAGAGGCAAGTTCGTACAGATTAGGGTCTGCAATAACCTTATCGTCGCTGCAGGATACGTTGGCCATAGGCATCAAAAGAGCCAGGACTACCAGCAGATACGGAATAGCTGTAATCTTTTTGAAGAACTTCAGTTCCCGCATTACTTGCCCTCGAACATTGCCCTCGGGAATGCGCAGCGGAAACCAATGGCATCGGACCAGAAACGAGGATCCTCATCGTCACGCTCGGTGAGGTTCAAATCCTTTTCGTTATCCTTCCAGGAGCCGCCCTTGTACACCTTATGGGAGCCCATGGTTGCGCCAGTCGGATTGGACTTTTCAACGATGAAGGAGAACATGAAGTAGTTATCCAAGGTCCATTCGGCAACGTTACCGGACATATCGAAGATGCCCCAGGGATTGGACTTCTTGGCGCTGACAGGCTGAGGACCATAGAGCGGGCTCTTCTTGCCCAGCTTGTAGGAGTTCTTGCGGTAGACAGCGTAGTTGTTTACATCAGGAACATCATCAAGATTCCAGAGTGCGCCTTCGTTATTATCGGCGCGACCGGCAAATTCCCACTGGGCTTCGGTGGGCAGATCGCCGCCAATGGCCTTACAGAACTTGCGGGCGTTATCCCAGTTGATGTTATGCACAGGCTTACGGGCTTCCTTAAAGGAAGAACGGTCCTCAATACGCTGACTGGAATCCAGACGGTCCATGGTTTCCTTAAAGAACTGCTGGGTCACTTCAGTTGTATGAATTGCAAACGGAGACATGGCAACCACATGACCCCTGTAACGGAAGGATCCGGAGTCAATCAGGGCGACGTTGCCAACAATCTTATCGCGGATGACGCGAGGCACAGACATCTTGACTTCGACACCAAGGTCTTCGTCTTCCTGTACCGGAGCCTTCTTTTCAACTTCCTCGGTCAGAACCTGAGTCTTTTCTTCGGCAGGACGATTGAGCCATTCCTGGACTTCGGTCTGGTCAAAGATGTAGTCCGGAAGTTCAAAACCACCATGGGTCTGAACATCGGATCCGTTCACATTCAGTTCCATCTTCTCATAACGGTAATGATGACGACCGGTCAAAACACCCTGGTCGTAAATCCACACAGGCTTGTTGTTGACCAAGGTCAGGTGAGCCTTAGCATCACCATCCTTTACCAAGTTATAGAATTCTTCGTTGGTCATACCTTCGGCGGTACCGGACCAGGATACATCAAAGCGAGCCTTGGGCTGGCCAAAGGTCATACGTACGGCCGCAATCTGGTCTGTTCCGTCAACCTTCTGGTAAACAGGTTCAACCTTAGTCGGCTGCATGGTGCCGCTCAAGGGGAGTTTCTGCAAGCTGTCCAGCTTGTGACGAAGGACCTGGTTAATCATGCCAATGCCACCAAGCTTGCTGCTACGCCACATATCGCGTGCTTCCTGACGCTTTACCTGGAACTTGGCACGATAGTCCTTATAGGAATCATCGTCGGCGGTAACACTAAGGGACAAAGCCTTGCGAGGAGCCGGATAGCTCTTGGCGAACTCTGTGGTGTCAACCAGGCTGACAGTATTCTGGATATCGGCAGCAAGCTTATCAAACAGGACTTCGACTTCTTCCAGGGTATTGGCGGATTCAACGGCACCCAAGGTTACAGAAGTCTTTGCAGTCACCTTGCCATCGTTAGCAAGAACTGCCATCTGCGGTTTAATCTTAAGGACTTCACCGTCCTGCACATAAACAGCTTCTACATAGGGAAGGCGATTGGGGGCAGAGAAGGAGAAGGCATACATGCCTGACTTAACAGGATAAATCTTGGATACCTGGTTTCTCATCTTGAGAGTCAAGGAAGTGTATTCCAGACCAGGGATGCCTGCGGTATCAATGATGATGATACCCGGACGATCCACTTCGTTCAGCTGCTGCCAGCGGCCGTTCTTCATGAAGAACAGTTTCGGAACGCGGGGAGAATAGATGTATTCCCTATCGAAATACAGGTCCAGTTCATCCTGGAAGGCCTTGTTCTTCTGAGAACCATAGAAACGCATGCCCACCACTTCGGAAGCCTTAAGGTAGTTTTCCCTGAGGCTAAAGGCATGAAGCTTTTCAAAGTTCTTTTCGTCTACCTGGCCAGAGAACCAGTGATATTCCTTCGGGCCCTTCTTATGACGCAGATACATGGTATTTGCCTTGAGGGGAATCGTAGGAGTTTCGGACAGGGCTCTTACACCACCCTTTACGATGGCCATATCTGCAATATTTTCCATTGCAGCACCCGTCTTAAAGAGGTTGGGAGCAACCTTGTAATTACGATCGGCATCAGCCATGGCCAAAGCGGGCACCAACAGAAGAAGGGACAGCCAACTAAGACGATGTGTTTTAAAGGACATACAGTCTCCTTTTGCAAACTTCAAGAAATGCGCAAAACATTTCAATTTTCTCACATAAAAATAACTTTTTTGCTTACACCGTCTATTCCGGGGTATCAAAATCCTAGTCATTCGCCCCCATTTGGAGCAAATGTCCGCCATTTCCACCGCCTACGGGGCCCAATTCCATCTTCCAGTCGGCAAGGCGGATAATATCCGGGTGATGCTCAATGACGATAACCGTGTCTCCGCGGGCAGAAAGACGACGCAAAAGGTTCCAAAGAATCTGGATATCCTTCAAGTGGAGACCCGTGGTAGGTTCATCCAGAAGATAGACCGTTTCCTTGGCGTTCTTGCGGGAAAGCTCTGCAGCCAGTTTCAGGCGCTGGTTTTCACCGCCGCTCAATGTGGTCACGGGCTGGCCCAGCTTAACATAGGGCAGGCCCACATCGCGAAGGGCTTCAAGCTTGGGCAGAATCTTAGGCTGGTCCTTGAAGAACTCGCAGGCTTCGGCAACGCGCATGTCCAGCACGTCGGCAATATTCTTGCCCTTGAAGGTCACCGTCAAAGTTTCCTGGTTGTAGCGCTTACCGCCACAGGCGTCACAGACTTCCCACACGTCAGAAAGGAAGTGCATTTCTACGGAGATGGCGCCACGGCCTTCGCAGGCGGGGCAGCGACCTCGAGCCAGGTTATAGCTGAAGCGGCCATAGTCAAAGCCCTTGATCTTGGACTGTTCCAGCTTGGCAAAGAGCTTGCGGATATCGTCAAAGACGCCGGTAAAACTGGCAGGGGTACTGCGGGGTGTTCCCGAAATAGGGCTCTGGTCCACCAGCAGGACCTCGCCGGATTCCTTCTTCTTACCTCGGGCCTGAAACTTGCGCTTTAACGCCGGATAGATTTCATCCATGACCAGGGAACTCTTGCCGGAACCGGATACACCGCAAACCACGCTGACAGCGCCCTTGGGGAATTTTACAGACAAATTCTTAAGGTTGTTCTTGGAAAGATTCTTGAATTCGTAGAATTCCGTATTTTCGGTAATGGGAACTGCGGCAACCTCATTGGCCATGGGGATGTTTCGGGTCAAGTACTTCACCGTTTCGCTACGAGGGAACTGCTGGAGCGCATAAGGCTTCGACAATGCGGCCGGGGAGCCCTCGGCTACCACCTCGCCGCCGAATTCTCCGGCGGCGGGGCCCATATCGATGATATGGTCGGCCGCCTCCATCATGTTCATATCGTGCTCCACCACCACCAGGGTATTGCCCAAGTCCCTCAGGCGGTACAATGTATCCAGAAGCTTTGCGGTATCGCTTTCGTGGAGGCCAACCGTAGGCTCATCCAGAACATACAGCACCCCTTCCAGGCCGCTACCGATCTGGCTAGCCAAACGAATACGTTGGGACTCGCCACCGCTCAAGGTGTCGCCGGAGCGATCCAGGCCAATGTAGCCCAAGCCCACGCTCTTCAAGAAATCCAAGCGACCGATGATTTCACGAAGGAGGGGTTCCGCAATCTTCGCCTTCCCCGCCCCGTTCTTTTCGCCATCGAACTTCACATTGGCAAACCAGTCACGGGCCTCGTCAATACTCATGTGATGGACATCCATAATGTTCATTCCATCACCCTGCTTGCCGCGACTTTTATCGCAGGAATTATCACGTACATTCTTACCGGAATTTCCGCCGATGCGAACCGCCAGGTATTCAGGCTTCAGGCGTTCCCCCTTACAATCAGGGCAAACCTTTCCATCCTTAAAGTGCCCCAAGCCAAGGCAAGTTTCGCAGGCGCCCCAGTGGGTATTGAAACTGAAGTGTTTCGGATTCAAGGCGCTATCCATGTACCAGCCACAATCGGGGCAGCCCGGCTTTTCGCTGGCAGACAAACGTTCTTCACCTTCACAGTCCACAAACAAAATTCCGTTACCGTCGCGGTAGCCTCGTTCAAAGGCTTCCACCAGGCGGGCGCGGTTTTCTTCCTTCACCACCACCTGGTCCACAACAGCCAACACCTGCTTTTCGCGGGTAGGAATCTTGGGCAGCGGCAGTTCCACAAGCTTATCGCCCATGTACACCTTGCGGTATCCCTTTTCCGTCAGGATCTTGGACAGTTTCAGGATGTCCTTGACTTCAAAAGGAGCAAGCACCGTCACCATCTTGTTCAGGTCTCTGTCAAAGGCAAGCTGCATCAAGTCGCCGGCAGCGTAGGAGTCCACAGGCTTACCGCAATGAAGGCAGTGGGGCGTACCCACGCGGGACCAGAAAATACGGAAGTAGTCGTAGATTTCGGTAAGCGTCGCCACCGTACTGCGGGGGCTCTTGCTGGCAGACTTCTGGTCAATGGCAATTGCCGGAGCCAAGCCCGAAATAGAATCAATGCTACCGCGGTCCGGGCGACCCAGGAATCGACGAGCGTAGGTACTCAAGGTTTCCACAAAGCGCCTCTGGCCTTCGCTAAACAACGTATGGAACGCAAGGCTGCTCTTGCCGGAGCCCGAGACACCGGTCACCACCGTCAGCTTATGGCGGGGAATGGTAACGTCAATATTCTTCAGATTGTGCTTGCGGGCGCCGCGAACTTCAATATCCAGGGACGGGCCGTCGCTATTGCTCCCCATCTTCTTCATGGCAGAAGCCATCTTTGCCGAAGATGCGTCATAACGGGCCTTGTTTTCGGCAAGGCTTCCCATCAAGTTGGAAATAGGCTTGTAACCGTTGCGGGCGCGTGCCAAAATAGGAGCCAGATAGCGGCCGGTTTCAGACTTCTTGCTCTTTGCAATCTGTTCCGGAGTTCCTGCGGCAATAACGCGGCCACCATGCACGCCAGCGTCGGGGCCCAAGTCAATAATCCAGTCGGCGCACTTGATCACATCCAGATTGTGTTCAATAATCACAATGCTGTTGCCCAGGCTGCGCAAACGATTCAGGCAATCCATCAACTTGCGGATATCCTCGAAATGCAAACCTGTGGTAGGTTCGTCCAGCAGGTACAAGGTCTTGCCCGTTCCAGGCCTACGAAGTTCCGATGCAATCTTGATTCGTTGGGCTTCGCCGCCGCTCAAGGTGGTAGAGGGCTGGCCCAAAGTCAGGTAGCCCAGGCCCACTTCGCAAAGCAGGTTCAGAGGTGCAGAAATGCGGGGCTGGTCCTTGAAGAATTCCGCAGCATCGCTAATGCTCATGTCCAGAATTTCAGAAACGTTCTTGCCCTTAAAGTAAACTTCGCGGGTGGCGTCGTTAAAACGCTTGCCGTTACAGACTTCGCAAGTCACCTGCACACTGGGCAAAATGTGCATGTCAATTTCTTTTACGCCGGCGCCTTCGCAGGCATCGCAGCGACCGCCCTTCACGTTAAAGCTGAAACGGCTCTTGGTATAACCGCGAATCTTACTTTCTTCCATGCCGGCGAACAAGTCGCGGATATCGTCCCAGATCTTGGTGTAAGTGGCGGGATTACTACGGGGAGTGCGGCCAATAGGCGTCTGGTCGATTTCAATGACCTTGTCGATATTCTCAACGCCTTCCAGGTGGTCGAACTTGCCCACCGGTTCCTCGGAATTGAAGAACACGCGGGCCAGTTCCTTACGGAGAATCTGATTCACCAGCGTACTCTTGCCGGAGCCCGAAACACCGGTCACCACAGTCAAGGCGCCATCCAGGGGAATCTCCACGTCAATGTTCTTCAGGTTGTTCTCGGCAGCTCCGCAAATCTTTAACTTGGGAGTATCCTTGTCGATTTTCTTGCGCTGCTTGGGAACCTCGATTGCCTTACACCCGCTAAGGTAAGCGCCCGTCAAGGAATCCTTGTTCTTTTCCAGTTCTTCCACAGGGCCTGCGGCAATAATTCCACCGCCTTCTACACCTGCACCAGGACCCACGTCAATCACGTAATCCGCATGACGCATGGTGTCTTCGTCGTGTTCCACCACAATAAGGCTGTTGCCCTGGGCACGCAAATGGTCCAGCATTCCAAGCAGCTTGTCGTTGTCACGAGGATGCAAGCCGATGCTAGGTTCGTCCATCACGTAAAGCACACCCTGAAGTCCGGCGCCCACCGCACTAGCCAAGCGGATTCGCTGGGCTTCGCCGCCACTCAATGTGGATGCCTTTCGGGAAATGTTCAGGTAGCCAAGGCCCACCGCGTTCAAGAACCCCAGACGGCCTCGGATTTCCTTCAGGATTTCGCGACCGATACGCAGTTCCTTCTCGCTCAGGTTCAGCTTGTTGAAAAATTCCACCGACTGCTCCACGGACCATTCCGTCATCTCGGTCAGGTTATGGCCATGGAAATCCACAGCGTTTGCGGTACGGTTAATGCGGGAGCCCTTGCATTCCGGGCACACGTCAATCTTCATGAACTTGCGGAAGTGGAAGATGTGCCACATGTTCCAAAGTTCCTGGACAATATCAAGAACACCCCGTTCACTGCCGCTGGGCGTACCATGGAGAACTGCCTGCTGCTGAGCCGGTTTCAGTTTGTTCCAGGGAGTGTCCAAGGTGAAGTGCATTTCGTTGGCGATGGTGCGCAGGTTACGCCAGCCGTAATCGCTAAACAGCAAGGTTCCCGTATCCTTCTTCTGGATTGCCAAGGCCCCCTGCTTCAAGGACAAGGTCTTGTCGGGAATCACCAAGTCGATATCAAACTCGCAGCTTTCGCCCATGCCCTTGCACACCGGGCAGCGGCCCTTGGGATCGTTAAAGCTGAAGAATCGCGGTTCCAGTTCCGGAATGGAAACGCCGCACTTGGGGCAAGCCAAAAGCGTACCCTGCAGGCGGTATTCCTCGGCACCGGCGGCACCCGACGCGCCAGGCACCGCAGCAAACAGGAAGCTTACCAGCTTACCTTCGGTCAGCTTGAGTGCCCCTTCCAAGGCTTCACGCAAGCGACTCATGTTCTTACGTTCCAAGGTCAGGCGGTCGATCACCGCCTCGATGGTGTGCTTCTCGTAACGCACCAGCTGGGGAACTTCGTCGATGCGGTAAATTTCACCATCCACACGGACGCGGACAAAACCATTTTCCTTCAGTTCCGCCAGTTCCTTACGGTATTCGCCCTTACGTTCCTGCACAATGGGCGCCATCACTGTCACCTGACGGGGAACACCGTTGACTTCGCCATCGCCGGCATAAAGGTTGTCTACAATCTGGTCCACCGTCTGAGCTTGGATCACGCGACCGCATTCCGGGCAGTGAGGCACTCCAAGTCGGGCGAACAGCAAGCGGTAATGGTCCAAAATCTCAACCACCGTACCCACCGTACTGCGGGGATTGCGGTTCACCGTCTTCTGGTCGATGGAAATAGTGGGCGAAATTCCGCGAACGCTTTCAACCTCCGGATGCTTCATGCGGCCAATGAACTGACGGGCGTAAGCAGAAAGAGATTCCACAAAACGGCGCTGGCCTTCCTGGAAAACCGTATCGAAGGCAAGGCTACTCTTGCCGGAGCCCGAAACGCCCGTCACCACCACAATGGAATCACGGGGAATGTTCAGGCTAACATGGCGAAGGTTATGCTCGTGGGCGTCGCGAATATCAATGGACTTTGTCATATAAAAACTTCAGAATTTGCGCAGAAACCCCTGCGCGCTAATCACGGATAAAATATAGTGAACATTTGAATACTTTTCAACAGTAGCTTTTGTTCTCCCCGTCCAAATCCATCGTCTTGCCAAGCATTCCTGCAAAATCTATATTCCAGTTGAACACGGCTCACTATGCCGAAAGTTCACCTACGGGGGTATAGCTCAGTTGGTAGAGCGGCAGGTTCGCAATCTGTAGGTCAGGAGTTCGACTCTCCCTACCTCCATATAAAAAAGACGGCCATGAAGGTCGTCTTTTTCTTTATCAGCCCGACTTACCTCGCTCTGCGCACAAAAAAAGAACCCCGGTCCTAAAACCGAGGTTCCTTAAACTTTGCAGTAATTAAAAGAATCAATTACTTAGCGTTTTGATTCTGCGGCTCGGAAATGCCCACGCAAGCGTGGTCGCTACACTCGCCTTAGGAATCAATTACTTAGCAATGTCGTACTGAGCAACGAGGTTGCCCTGAGCGTCGAGAGCGCGAACAACGTTTTCGTCGCGTTCGAGAGTCATGGTAGCCTTTTCGCCAGCAGCGGTGGTCACTTCAACGGACATAGAACCGTCAGCGTTCTTAACAGCTGCGATTTCGTTGCCCTGAGCGTCCTTTTCATAGTAGGTGTCGCCAGCAGCGAGGGGGTTGGAACCGGTCCAGAATTCAACAGTGTTGAGAACGAGGCCGTCAACGAGACCGAGGGCAATGCCGTAAACCGGGAAAACCATCAGGAAGAAGTGAACGATGGAGTTGATCCACTTGTCACCGAGGGTGCCGTTCCAGTCATGAATCTTGTTGAAGCAAGCGTTCTTGCCATAGCAACCGGTGAGGACGATCATGCCAGCTGCGAGAAGGGTAATGATACCTTTTTTCATTTGTTACTCCTATAGGATTTGAGTTCGTCGTTTTTTTCGACATGCAGAAATATAAATAATAAACTAAAAAAAATGGTCATAGAGCAAAATTTTTTATGCAACGCAGAGCTAATTGCGCCGATTTCGTTAGCCGGAAATGATTAAAATCACAAAATCGGACCCACCTCTTGCCAGAATAACCGCATAGGTTTATAGCCCTATTTTCCGTTTTTACGCCCAAAACCAGCAAACGAGCCCCTTTGGGGGTATCAAGGTCCCCAGCACCGAGGGGGGCGGAGCCCATCACCTGCACAGATAAGCAGACAAACACATGTTTTTCCAGAGCATCCTCAGCCGTTTCACCTTCCACAATCTCCGCAGTCGGGAACTCCCACAAAGCTCCGTCCCTGCAAAAAGGCAGTCTCTTGCATATTAGAAAACGACCATTTCTTACCACGATACCAGATGCCACAACCATATAAAATTCTCATCAAAAAATTCATTCTTCCCTTTTTTATGCTAAATTACGAAATAGATACTTACAAAACAACCAAAGGAAGGTTTGGTGCGTTTTGCAAAAAGGAGAACTTATGTCGGGTTGGTTTAATAAGAGTTTTTGTGGAAAGTTTTCTTTCTCAGCTTCCCTTTTGGCGACGCTTCTCGCAACGTCTTCCTTTGCCGCGCCCAAGCCGCTCACCATGTGGATCATGCCCAACGGCGCATCTCCTCAAGAAAAACTGGAACAGCGCCTAGAAATTTTCACGAAGCAAACCGGCATTCCTACCAAGGTCCAGGTTTTGGACTGGGGCGAAGCTTGGAATAGAATCAACGTGGCCCTCGAAGGCAAGCAGGAAGCACCCGATGTTCTCCAGCTAGGCACCACCTGGATTCCCTATTTCGCATCAAAAAAAGTTATCAAGCCACTCAACAGCTGGCTTCCAGAAATCGATTCCACCAGATTTGTTCCCGTAAGCTGGAATACGACCCATATCGACGGCGACTCCACCATCTATTCCGTCCCCTGGTTCATCGACATCCGTCCGATTCTTGCCAACAAGCGTATCTTCAAGGAACACGGCTTTACAAAGGAATCCGTTTCCACCTACAGGGGCTTCATCAACGCAATCAAAAAGGTTAACGCCGCCAACGAAAGTCTAGATGACGGCACCAAGATTCACGGTTACGCCTTCCCTGGCAAAAGCGACTGGAACATTCCTCACAATTTTGCTCCTTGGGTGTGGAGTAACGGCGGCTCCTTTGTAAAGAAAGACGAAAATGGCAAATGGCATGCCAGCATCCTTTCTGAGGAAACATTGTTAGGTATCGGCAGTTACCTGCATTTCGTCATGGACAGCCTGGTACTCCCGGAAGTCTTGCAAACAAACACCGCACAAGTCGCCCAGCAATTCAATAACGGCGAACTGGCTTTCATTCTTAACACGTCTGAAATCGTCATGCAGACCCGTTTCGAGGGTTCCATGGGCGGTCTCTCCAACGCACGCATTGGCAGCGACAGTGTTTTGGTCATTCCCATTCCCAAGGGTGCCAACGGCAGTGTCAGCTTTATCGGCGGTAGCAATCTCGCCATTCCTGCAAACAACAACAGGCCCGAAGCAAAGGATCTCATCCTGTTCCTAGTCAATGACGAGAACCTTGATGCCTACACCCAGCAGATTGGTCTGCTCCCCTCGAGCAAGAGCGTTTTGGCCGAATGGTCCAAGGATGACGATTACCGCGAACTGGTCGCGGCTCTAGAAACAGGCAGGACCTATGCAACCATTCCCGAATGGGGTACCTTGGAACAGTTGCTCGTATCCATGTTCAGTACTGTTTGGGAACTGATGGAAATCCCGTCTCTTTACTCCACAGAAAAACTGTACGAAATTTTCAAGCAATACAGTATCGAAATCGACAAGGCGCTTAACTATCCCACAAACAACATGATGACCCTGGCCGAATTCGAGGACACTTGGAAGGACATCTTTGACAACAAGATTCATTCAAACATGAATCCCACCCAAAATGATTCCAGTACAGCGGAGCCCAGCATTGTTAGCAACAATCTGTCCAAGGCCCCCTTTGTATTCCTGTTCATGGTGCTTATGGGCTTTGTGTTCAACTTTAGGCGAAAGAGCAAGAAGTAACCTATAAGGTTTTTCGTATGAACGATTCTTTGATCCTAAGATTTTCAAGAAGTATTATTTTCAAGTCCATCTTGATGCTTACCATCAGCATGAGTCTGGTGGTTACAGGCGGCATTTACATTTTCGCCAAAAAACAAATGGACCTCATGTTGGAATGGAGCTTCAACAACAACGAAGCACAGCTTGGTCAAATCGCCGCAACCGCAAGCAACGAAATGAAGCAGTTTGGCGACAGGCTTTCCCTTTTGGCCAAGACTTCTGAAATCCAGAGCATGGACCCGACCACCGCCGCCAGTTACCTGAAAAGTTACAACATATCCTCTCTTTTCATTTCTGGCGAAAACATCTCCATCTACGACAGGCAAGGCCAGTTCATCTGCGATAATTCCATGGTGGGAGTCGTATCCGACTCAAAATACCCTATTGATTTTTCACGCATTACACCGCATCGTCCGTACATCACTCCGTGGTTCAGAAGCAGCAATGAATCCGCCCCGGAAAGACTCTTCGGAATCAATATTTCCAACCGTGCCGTTGGCGACGGAAGCCTTATCGCCAGTTTCACACTACGCAGATTGTGGAAGAACTTTGCCGACAACAAAATCGGCAAGAACGGCTTTATCGTAGCAATCAATACCCAGGGAGAAATCCTTTACCACCCCGACCTGAAGCGCTGGCTCACCGGAATCCATAAAATCACCGAGCTGGGTCTGGAAAAACTGGATCCTCGAAACTTCAATGTAAAGAAGGCGGAATTCATTAAGCTTTCTGACGACAACTTCTACCTGGTCAACTACGCCTACGACCCCAACTACGATTTCGGTATTTTCACCTTCCAGCCCAAAAGCGAAATCGACGGCTTAGTGGCGTCCGTACAGCAGGGAAGCCTGGTCATTCTGTTTGCGGCAATCGTCATTATTCTTGGCGTTGCCACATGGATGTTCTTTATGCTAGGTCTTCCGCTGAATCGTCTAACCTACCACATCCGCCGAATCACCGAAGGCGAAATGGATGTAGAACAGATTCATGTGGGCCGCCGTAAGGACGAAATCGGAATGCTGTCAAAGGCATTCAACCTGATGCACAGCACCATCCAAAGGCAACTCCGTGAGCTGAACGCCCACAGGAACATGCTAGAACAGGAAGTGAAGGAACGTACCCAGGAACTCGAACTTGCAAACAAGAAACTGGACCTTATATCCAGAACCGACGAACTGACAAGCCTTCCCAATCGTCGAGACATGAACGAAACCGTCGTCAACGAAATGGAACGCAGCCAGCGAACTCACAAGCCGTTCTGCTTTATCTTTATCGACATTGACCATTTCAAGGCAATCAACGACACCTACGGTCATGCCTGCGGCGACGTTGTCCTTAGGTCCGTGGCGCAAACTATTCGAGGACTGCTGCGTAAGTACGATGTTCTGGCCCGTTACGGTGGTGAAGAATTCCTGACCCTATTGCCCGAAACCGATCTTGACGGAGCAAAGGTTGTTGCAGAACGTTTCCGCCATCAAATCGAGACCATGTCCGTCCATTACGCCAACCACATCATCAACGTAACCGTCACTTTGGGTGTGGCCAGGTTTGACCACAAGCTGGGAGCAGACCGAAGCATCCAGCTGGCAGACAAGGCCCTGTACCAGGGCAAGGAAGGTGGACGTAACCAGGTGGTCATCTGGAATCCTGAATGGGTTACAGAAGCCGATTACGAAGCCGCAGCCATCGAGATGGCCGAGGCCAAAAAGGTTAGCGACACCCAGGCAATGGAAATGATTCGCGAGCCCGCAAAAACGACCGACAGCAACGACCCGTCTCCCTTTAAGGAATCGACTTAGTTACAACAAAAGCTTGAACCGAGATTAAACAAAAAAACTCGCAACTTTCGTTGCGAGTTTTTTTATCGGGATGACTGAATTCGAATCAGCGACCTCTTGAACCCCATTCAAGCGCTCTACCAGGCTGAGCTACATCCCGAGGTCTTTTTTCAAAGAGTAGACCAAAGGTAGTTAATATTTAGCGTTTTGCAAGGCTCAATCCTTAAAAAAGTTGATTTTTGCCACCTTTTTACTTCCAATAGCCAATAACCAGCACCTCAGGAGCAGCCTTGGGGAACTTTTTACTCTTAAACGAGACGATCTTGCGAATGCTTTTTTGTTTCAGTTCCCATCCATTTCGAGACATGCCCTTGGTGGAAAGGGTAATCTTCAAAGCGGGAATTTTACCACCTTCGCTCACCTTGCCGTTTTCATCCACGCTTACGCCAACATTTTTCGACTTCATAGCGAAGTCCTTGGCAGACTCAGCAGAAAGAGTCAAATCAGGGCGGGCCTTCTTGTCGGTTTCCCAGACGTAGAAGGACCATTCGCGGGATTCGCCGGCGGTATAGTAGCCTGCGTCAAACATCTTCTCATTGAAAAAGAAGGGAGCCTTTACCGAGCCTTCCATGGAAGCCGTGTAGGGCTTTCCATCGACACCCACTAGGACAACGGTTTGAACCACAGGGCCTTCCATCTCGGAAAAATCCATATCGAACTCAACAACCACCGGGCCGTTGTTAGCAATGGAGGCGGGATACTTGAAGTTCGAACATCCAACGCCCTGACACATTGCCGTTTCAAGCTTAATTTCCTTGCCGGAGACGTTTGCACCCTTCAAAACAAAATGTTTGATGTCTCCCTGGTTCACTTCACCAATCTGGTAAACTGCCGGGGTAAAAACAACGGGATCGACAGCGAATGCTGCAGAAGCAGCAACGAAAGCAAATGCAGTTAAAATCTTTTTCATGGAAGGAAATATACATTTTTTCTATTTTGGGCGCCATGAATTTTAATGCCGAAAAAACGCCTCTCTCAGAAATCAAGGCTTTAATTGCCCAAAAGGAACTGTTCATTTTTGACCTGGACGGTACCATGTTCAACAGCCTGGGGGATTTGGCTCCGGCAGTGAATTACGCCTTAAGGCAGTTCGGTATTCAAGAAATTTCCAAGGACAACGTGAGAAGTTGCATCGGGAACGGCTCCAGGAATCTGATTCGCAGGTCCGTGGCATCGGGCATTATGTACGGCGCAGGCAAGACCGCCGGCGAACCCATAGCAAGTGAGAATCGTCCCCTCCCGTGTCATCCTGAGCGGAGCGTAGCGGAGTCGATAAATGAAACTAGGAACTTTAGTTCCTTAGTTGAATTAGGTTCGAAGGAGCAGGATCTAGCCATCGACGAAATCAAGCATCTAGACGTCCGCGATAAGGAAGCCGTCGCCGCCATTTTGGAAGGCGCTGGCTTTGACGAAGCCAAGGTTGACGAGGTCCTGAAAACTTACTCCGGCTATTACTGGGAACACTGCACCGAAGAAACGGTGCCTTACGAAGGTGTCCTGGAATTTATCGACTGGATTTGCGAAAGTAACGGCCGCGACGAGGGTGCCGGCAATTCGTCGGGTCGCAAGATCGCAGCCATGCTGACCAACAAGCCTGTTTTACCTGCAAAAAAGATCTTGGAAAAATTTGGACTGCTGAGCAGGACCGCGCAGAACAACAAGATTTCCTACTACCTTTGCGGCGACACCACACCGGAACGCAAGCCTGGCCCCGGCGGCATCTACGCCATTTTGAAGGAGCTGAATGTCGCTCCCGAAAAGGCCGTGATGATCGGCGACGACACTCCGGATGTGATGGCAGCCAAGAACGCCGGCATCGACAGCATTATTTGCCTGGAAGGTTTTGGCCGTCCCGAAAATCTTTTGCCCTTAGAGCCCAAATACACCATCAGGCATATCAAGGATTTGATGAAGTTGGTTTAATAGGCCGCTCAGCCCTATTTATCCGACGATTCCGAAAATTCAAACGGAATGGTCACAGAGGTGATTCCGTCGGATTTTTCAAATTTCCAACGACTTACAGCCGTCTTTATTTCTGCGTCAAAATCGTCATAACCAGTGATTGATGATTTTACGACAGCATTGGTTATCGAGCCGTCAGGAGCAATGGTCAGCTGCAACACCAAGCGACCTTCAAATCCAGGCTTCTTTTTTAAGAACTTATTGTAGATATGGCGAAGGCCTTGTGTTCGTGGACATACAATTTTAGATAGTTGCTCACCAGAAAGAGATCCCTCAAATTTAAGATCCCGTTCAGTCAATTTCTTCACTAGCCCTTTCGCTTTTGATTCGCCAATCGGTGTATGACAACCATAAAGACAATCCCCAACAACAGGCATCGTTCCGTAGAGAACGGTAGTTCCCTGGACAACAATACTTTCTTGTTTAGGAAGATACTTGGAATCCTTGATTTCTTTTTTCAGCAAGGAGCTAGAAGAAATGTCCCTTGCAGGCTCCTCCTTTACAGATTCTTTCTTCTCAGCATTGTCGCAACCAGCCCACAGGGCGGCTGCAGTCATAAGGGCAAAACGGCCTAAGCATTTGTAGAAGAAACGAGCCATGTTTATAATATAAGAAAACTCGAACGACGAGAGCCGCGGTCTACCGCAAAAAGGTTTTTACAAGGGCTTCCACTTCCTTGCGATCCAGCGGGATGCCATCGCATTCCATAGTAAGAATCAGATTCTTGCCAGGAATAAAACCGTTCTTGCTGTAGGTGCGCAATTTCATCACCGTTTTCATCGAGTAGTCCGAATCATCCATACGTCCTAAATGCTCCCACAAAAACTCCTGACGAGTCCGGAAGTTCAGGCAAGTAAAATCGGGATAGACCGGAATCAGCTTGCCGACCGCCGCCTTCATTTGCAGAGGGCGTTCGTACTTGTAAGGAACATTGTATTTCGCAAGGATATCAGCGATAATCATCTCCGACTTGGAGCGTACTCGTTCCCCTTTTGAGGTTAGAAACTCCGGCTCCCCCTCCCGAAAAGATTTGCCCTTGTAAGGCAGCGCAAGCCAGCGAACCGCATATTGTTCATCAGAAAATTGCACCGGCAACACAAACTGACGACGATTTTTATGAAGTCGTTCAAAAACTTTGAGTGCATCACATTTGGCATACTCTTTCATGAATTTTTCAATCAGAGAAAGCTGCCTTTCCAGTTCCTTCAGCAAGGCTCCGTCATAATCCTTCTGGGCAAGTCTCTTAATGAATCTTATTTTATCCTTCGGGATATAAACACCATTGGAATCCGATGACGGAGAAACATGGTAGCAATGCCATTGTTTTCCATGCATGGCAACTCGCAAACGGCCAACAGGCGCATTCGCCAAAGATTTTCGTTTTTCAATGATTACGGCAAGTAGCTTCTCTGCTCTACTTTGCATTTCCGGCAAAAACTGATCCGGAGACAGGTTTTCAATCTGGTTCATAAAGCCTCTTAGGTTTTATGTCCATATATCAACGTAGGCACACTCGTGTCTAATCGAAAAACGTACAAATTTCAATGCTGAAAAAGTAATTTTTGGAAAAACAGCGGGCATTTTGTGGAAATAGGGAACCAAACAACTAATGTGGACAACTTTGGTACCCCAAAAATTAATTTGTACAAAACAAAATTAAACTATTTGAGTCTCACCGGGGTACTAATGTCACATCACCACCAAATTTAGTGCCCTACACCCACGCAGAAACACACCCCCAACAACAAATTTCGGTTAATTTGTTCGTAATTCAAGGTACCAAAGGGGTAATCAAAAGCTTTTTAGTACCCCATTTTGACCAAAACGTCTCTTCAATTTCAGCTTTCAAACCCAATGGAGCCCATTTATCACGAAAAGCGCCTTACCAGCCTCACCCGCAACAACCCTCATCCTAAAATTTTCTAAATTTTGATCCGAAAAAGAACTTTTATATACCCGCGCCCATGAAAAAATATTACTTGGCCACATACGGCTGCCAGATGAACGAGTACGACTCCGCCCTCATTGCCCAGAAGCTGGACATGGAAGGCTGCATGGAAACAGGCGACATTACCGAAGCCGATTTCATTATCGTCAACACCTGCTCCGTTCGCGAAAAGGCAGAGGACACCGCATTTGCAAACATCAGCAAGTACCGCAAGCTGAAGAAAGCTAACCCGGACTTGAAGGTGGTGGTTTGCGGTTGCATGGCCAAGAACCGCGGCCCGGAAATTCTCAAGCGACTGAAGGTGGTGAACTACGTCGTAGGTCCGGACCAGTACAAGAATATTCCCGAGTTGCTGCTGGCAGGCCCCGATAGCCCGCTGCACAAGACTCACCATCGCATGTTCCTGGACGAAGACATCACCCAGAACTACGTCGGCGATTACGCCAAGGTAAAGCACGACTTCAGCACCTTCGTTACCATCCAGCGTGGATGCAACAAGCGCTGCAGCTACTGCATTGTGCCCTACCTCCGCGGCCCCGAAAAGTACCGCGACATGGACGACGTCTTGACGGAAGTTCAGAAGGCCGCAGACAAGGGCATCACGGAAGTCATGCTTTTGGGCCAGACGGTAAACGCCTACAAGAACGGCGACCACAATTTTGCAGACCTGCTCACCCGCGTATCCGAGATTGGCGGCATTCAGCGAATCCGCTTTACCAGCCCCCATCCGAGGCACTACACCAACGAACTGATCGATGTACTGCTGAACAATCCCAAGGTCTGCCACTACGCCCACATTCCGATCCAGAGTGGTAGCGACGCCATGCTGAAGAAGATGCGCCGACAGCACAACATGGAACAGTACATGAGCGTCATCGAGCAGCTCCGCAGCAAGGACCCGCTGTACGGAATTTCTACAGATGTGATCTGCGGCTTCGTTGGCGAAACCGACCAGGACTTCGAAGACACCATGAAGGCCTTTGAAGCCTGCCAGTTCGATAATGCCTTCATGTTTATCTACAGCCCGCGAAAGGGCACCGAATCCTACAAGGAAACGGAAACCCTTACCGCCGAAGAAAAGCTGGCCCGCCACACCCGTCTGGTGGAACTGCAGAACGGCATCACCAAGAAGCGTAACGAGCTGATGATCGGCCGCACCGAGACGCTCCTTGTGGAAGGCTGCTCCAGCCGCGACGAAAACGAATTCATGGGCAAGACAGACAACTTCAAGAAGGTAATCTTCAAGCCTTCCGAAGGCCGCATCGTGAGGCCCGGCGACTACGTGAAGGTAAAGATTGACGACATCCGCGGATGGACTTTACGCGGAACTTTGTTGGACTAACAGCGACAAATCATACCGGATTATATTTGATAGGCATTAGAATGAATTTCATCGGAAAGCATTTTACCCTGGCAACAATTCTATTATCCGCAATCTGCGCAAACGCTCAGGATCCCGCTGCAACGGCATCTCAAACCGACGCAGCACCCACCGCCCCTCAAGCCAGCCCTGCAGCAACAGCATTGGCAAACGCCCAGAAGTCCTATGTAGCAGGTAACTGGAAAGAAGCCGCTGCAGCATACAGCGTCGCCTGCCCCATGCAACCTAAGGAAAAGCAAGACGAATGCCTCCTGTGGAACGTCCTTGCCCTTTCCCAGACCGGTGACGCAAAGTCCTTCAAGGAAGCAGGCAAGCGTCTCGACAGCCTTATCCAGGTAGTCAATCCGCAGCAGTCCCTGTACGCAGACCTGATGATGACCAGTGCCCAATTCCGTCTTTATCTCGGTAAATACGACAAGGCGGCCGAATCCCTGATCCACGCCATCGAGACATCCCAGCCGAACCAGTACGTTGTTCTGCAGAAGGTATGCCAGGCGGTCAAGAGCAAGTACCACTCCGACGAGCTGGTAGAACGTTGCAACATGTTGGACAATCCTGGGGCAAAGGTTCAACCGGCAACCGTCCCCCAGGCCGCACCTCTGACGACAACCTCTTCTACAACCCCACAACCCAAGACAGATTCCGTAGTCGCCACATCTAGCCCTGCCCCTGCTAACACCGCTCCAGCAGTTTCATCTTCGTCCGTGGCTCCGGTTTCTTCCGCAGCTGCCCCCGCATCCTCCGCCACAGCCCAGGCAACCCCCGCCCAGAACGTGTCCACAGCCCCCCAACCCCAGGAAAAGCCTTCCGAGGAATACTGGGTTCTCCAGCTTGGCGCATTCAGCGTCAAGGACAATGCCAACATGCTGGTATCTACCCTAAAGAAGAACAATGTTACTGCGACAATCGTAGAGCAACCCCGTGGGGAGAAGCTTTTGTACCTGGTGCAAACCGGTCATTTCCAGACAAAAGAAGCAGCGGTAGACTACGGAGCTAAGCGTTTGGCCCCCTTAAAAGTGGAATTTCAGCCTCTTTCTAAAAAATAATTTACAGAAAAAGCCGAATTTTTCCGTTTCCGCTCTACAAAAAAAACATAAACTTTCTATATTTAGTTAAACCCCAAGCCGGGGTGGTGAAATTGGTAGACGCGCCGGACTCAAAATCCGGTAGAGGTGACTCTGTGAGGGTTCGATTCCCTCCCCCGGCATTAAAGGAAGAAGGATATATTGATGGTAAAGTGGTGCAAAACATTGGCGATGGTTCTCCTTTGCGGGTCATTTGTGTTTGCCCAGTTTGACGACGAATCTTCCGAAGACTCTTACGGCAACGAACCTGGTACCGCCGAAGAATTCGAAGCTGCCAACAACACCGACGCCGATCAGGCCGAAGCTGGTGAGGCAACCGCTTCCGACGACGAATGGAAGGGCTTCGATTACGAAGAAATGGGTCTTACTCAGTTTGAATTCCAGCAGGCAAAGCAAGAAGGCATCTCCAGAGATCAGCTGACTCGCCTTGTTGAGCTCGGCGTTCGCCCCTCCGAATATATTCAGAAGCCCTGGGAAAAGCTGGGTATTTCTGAAGAAGACTGGCTGGCCCAGCGTTCTAATGGTCTTGAAGATGCAGACATCGACCGTTCTTACCGCAACCGTTCCGGCGACCAGCAGTACGCATACCTTTCTCTCGTTGTACCCTCTCTCTACCAGTGGAAGACCAGTCAGTCCATGAAGGCAATCTGGATTGACGCTCTCTGGGTAACTAGCGTTGGTGCAACCGCTTATTTGGCAGCTGACGGAAGTTCCGCCTGGTGGTACGGTCTGCTCTTCGTGGCAGGCGCACACATCTGGTCTTTCGCAGACGCCTTCTTCAGCACCCAGTGGGACAGCAACCCGGATGCAAACCGATTTAGCTACGGCATCATCCCCACCCCGGCTCACGAAAACGCAGGCATGGGTGTCACAGGGTTCCTCAACGTTAAGTTCTAAGCGCGCAGACCATGCAGCTTGAGTTACTTAAAAGCAAGATTCATCGAGCAACTGTAACTGATGCAAACCTGAACTATCAGGGTTCTATTACTATTGCCCGCGACTTGATGGATGCAGCAGGCATTCTTCCCTACGAAAAAGTCGGCGTTCTAGACGTAAACAACGGTTCTCGTCTCGACACCTACGTCATCGAAGGACCGGCCAAGTCCGGCGTAATCTGCCTGAATGGAGCAGCAGCCCGCCTAGTTCAGCCCGGCGATTTGGTCATCATCGTGGCCTACGCAACCATGACTCCGGAAGAAGCCAAGAACTGGCAGCCCACCGTTGTTCACGTCAACGAGAAAAACGAAATCATCTAGCAGTCGACCTTCCAGCGGTCAAGAAAACAAAAGAATCATGTATTGAACAGGAGCGGCCTTGAACCGTTCCTTTTTCTATATTCATAATCATGAAGTTCGGAATCATCTCCATCGTCTCCGCAATGACGCTGCTCCTTGCCAGCGCCCTTTTTGCAGCAGGGGAAATTCCGCAAGGCGCAACGGGACCCGATTCAGCAGCAATGACCCAGCCCACTTCGATTATAGATTCCAGCACCGTCCGGGAAGACACCATTGTCGTCATTGTAGACGAAGGTATTCCCTGGAACAGAGAGCACTTCGACCCCGAAAGACTTGTACGCAAGGAAACCTTCGACCCAGCACTAAAGGTGGCCTACACCTATTCCGTCAGTTTCATGGGCGGAACTTTCGGTTCTTTCGCCCAGCAAAGTTACATGGCCCACCTGGCCTACGAATTCACACCGAATCTCCATCTTTACGCTGATCTCGGACTTTGGATGCCCCTGTACTCAAACTTTCGGTTTAATACTCCTATAGCCAAGGAAGATGTCCGCCAGGGGAACGTGGACGTAGTCATCCCCGACATCACCTTAGAGTATAAGCCAACCGAGAATACCAGTTTCCGATTGATGATCGTCAACGAAAGGGACGCATTTAAGGCTTATGGGCCTTACCGCTACTACGGCGGTTATTACAGGCCTTGGAGAAATTCTATCTTGTACCGCTGATGCGACTGTTTATCTGTTTTATATTCTGTTTAACTCTATTGGGCTGCAAGGAAGAAGTTGTAGAGCCCAAGGTGCAGGAAGTTCGCTCCTACAAGGGCGACGTAGAAGTCCTGAACAGTTGCGGAATGTCTGGTGCAGCAGCCAAGATGAGAGCTTACCTCCGAAAGAACGGTTTTGACATCGTAAGTTCTCGAAACGATGTGCTGCAGAATTACGAAGAAACGATTATCGTGCTGCGAAACCCGGAATGGGAAGGAGCCCAGGCTCTAGCAAGAGCGCTCAAGACAAACAATATCATGTACGTCAAGAGCAATAGAGCCGTGGTTGATGCAGCCGTATACATAGGAAAAGACTTTAAACAAATCATAGAACCCGAACAGGGAGATTCAAAATGACAAAGCAAAACCTGCCGGAATCCATCCAGCTCGGAGCAAGCATTCTGTTTGAACTCCGCGCCCAGAACGTACAACTCATCGACCTTCGCGGTATCAAGGACGTTACCGATTTCTTCTTGGTAGCAACTTGCGAAAGCGAAGCCCAGATGCAGGCAATCTTGAACGAATTCCACAAGGAATTCAAGGCTCGCAAGCTCCCCACCGTAGGCGTGGAATACAAGGAAGGCGTCCGTTGGGCCGTTTTCGATGCAGGCCTAGACCTGATGGTTCATCTGTTCGAAGAAGAAAAGCGCGAAGAAATTTCCCTTGACCGTCTGTATTCCGACGGCAAGATCGTTGAACTGGACGAAAACGACTTCATGAAGACCACAAGCAAGAAGTCTGGAGACGACAATGAACTCGTTTGAGCAAGAAATTGCAAATGCTCTGGCAGCAACGGGCTCCTTCGAGGCCGAAGCCGCACTCAAGCTTATCTCTGTGCCGCCTGACACCACCCACGGCAACTTCACCATTCCCTGCTTCTCCCTTGCAAAGGTGATGCGCAAGGCTCCGAAGATGATTGCCGAGGAACTGGCCGCCCAGGTAAAGCTTCCCTCTGGTTTGTCCAAGGTTGAAGCCGTAAACGGCTACCTGAACTTCTTTATCGACCGCGGTTACCTGGCCAAGTCCACCCTGGAAGAAATTGACGCCAAGGGCCTCGCCTATGGTCATCAGGAATCCAACGGCAAGGTGGTCTGCATTGACTTCAGTTCCCCCAACATCGGTAAGGAACTGGCATTCCATCACCTCCGCTCCACCATGATCGGTAACAGCCTCTCCCGCATTTACAAGGCAGCAGGCTACAAGGTTGAACGAATCAACCATTTGGGCGACTGGGGTACCGCCTTCGGTAAGCTCATCGTGATGTACCTCCGCGAAAAGCTTCCTACCGACCAGGCCACTCTCGACGCCCTTACCGTGAAGGAACTGAACATCCTTTATGCAGCCTTCTCCAAGGCCAGCAAGGAAGAGCCGGGCCTTGAAGATGAAGCCCGCGCCGCCTTTACCAAGCTTGAAAAGGGAGACGAATTCTACCGCACCTTGTGGACCGCATTCCGTGCAGCAACCCTCAAGGAACTGATGCGCATCTACGACATGATGGGCGTAGGCTTTGACCACTACACCGGCGAATCCTTCTTTGAAGACAAGATTCCCGCAATTCTTGACGAACTCCGCGAAAAGAATTTGATGATCAAGTCCAACGAACTGGACGTGGTGATGCTGGATGAGTTCGACCTGAACCCCTGCCTTATCCGCAAGAGCGATGGTTCTACCCTGTACGCCACCCGCGACTTGGCTGCAGCCGACTACCGCATGAGGGAATACAACTTCGACAAGTGCCTATACGTTGTGGACCTGGGTCAGGCTCTGCACTTCAAGCAAGTTTTCCACGTGCTGAAGAAGATGGGCCGCGACTGGTACACCAACATGTACCACATTCCCTTTGGCGTGATCCTCCAGCTGGTGGACGGCAAGTGGGAAAAGGGCAAGACCCGTACCGGTACTGCAAGCCTTCTCCGCGATGTGATTGATGCTGCCCAGAAGAAGATTCTGGAATTCATCGACGCCAAGAATCCGGAATTGGAAAACAAGGAACTGATTGCCCGCCAGATCGGCATTAGCGCTCTCACCTTCAACGACCTGAAGAACAGCCGCGTGAAGGATGTCCGCTTTGACTGGGATGCAGTCATGAGCTTCGAAGGCGACACTGGTCCTTACGTCCAGAACGCACATGTTCGCCTCTGCAGCATCATGCGCAAGGCCGGTTATACCGTTAAGTTGTCTGAAATCGACTACGCACAGCTCAGCGATGACGCCGCCTACAGCCTCATCAACCTGCTTTCCAAGAAGTCCGAAAAGATTCTCGGTGCAGTAGCCGGCGACGAGCCTAGTGTTCTCGCACAGTACGCATTGGAAATTGCAGAAGCTGCCCACAAGTTCATCCATGAAGACCGCGTTCTCGGTTCCGCCGAAGAAAAGTCCCGCCTGTTCCTGGTACAGTCCACCCAGATTGTACTAGAAAACGTCCTGGATCTCCTGGGCCTCTTCCCCATTCGTTCCATGTAATCAACTGAATCGCGTCGCAGCCAGACCTGCGACCGTTTCTAAACAAAAAAGAACCGCGATTAAATCGCGGTTCTTTTTTCTCATAGCAACCGTAGGTTGCGAGCTCATGGCTCAAGGCTCATAGCTCAATACTAGTCACCATCGATGCAACGAACGGAATAAGCATTGGTCTTGCTGGGAACCAGCTGACGAACCATCTGGTCGCTCATACGACCCATTGCCCAAATCCAAATAGTTTCGTTACGGCCATTCTGTGCAGACCAGAAGCCGGCGTATTCACCCATGTCTTCGTAGCGGACAGTGGACTTGCCAATCAGCTTACGATAGCCGGAGGAGAAGATGGAGAAACCGTATTCATCGGTGCCGCCACCGCCCTGCCAACCTGTGGTAGCCTTCATCTTCTTGGCAAAGGCTTCGCACTTGTCAACACCGTCGTAGCAATGGGTAATGCCAACGAGCATATCCATCCATTCTCGGTCACGGGGCAAGTGCCAACCCTTGGGGCAAGCCTTGCGAGCGCCTTCAAGGTCATAAAGACGACCACCGCGGGCGCAGTAGGATTCCTTGTCATCGTAGCACCAGGAATGACCTTCCACCTCAAAGTTTACGTTCTGAGCAAACCACTCACGACCTTCAACCTTAATGGTACGATATGTCTGTCCATCACGAGGATCGGTAAACACACCGGATACTTCGCGAAGAGAGGCCCTATGTTCCTGCTCGGCCTGGCGGAATTCCACCAGCTTTTCACGACGGAACTTTTCGCGACCTTCGATTTCCTTGACCCAGGCAGCCTGAGCAGCCTCGTTAGCAAACTTGATTCTCAAATCGCCAACGGCAAAGAGTTCATTGCCACAAGCCAGGTCGACGCCAGCGATATTGATAATCTGTTCGGTAGTTTCGGCATTCTTACCTTTGCCCACGGTAAAGGTACGAGGCTTGTTGAAGTAAGAAATCCAAGCTTCAGCAGTCTGCTTACAAGATTCGTAGAAATGTTCCTTTTCAATCTTGTCTGCGAGCACAGTCATATTTCCGGCTACGGAAAATTCAAACATGCCGTCCTTAACCTTGAAGGAAACCGGCTGCACGGCCTTATAGTGAGTGTACTTGCCAAAACGGATGTCGCCTTCGATCTTTGCAGATGCGTAATCGCCTTCCCCTTCGGCGTTATAGATGGCGTCCCAGGTCTTGGGCGGAGCTGCAAAAGTTTCCACAGCGGCAAGACATGAAATCACAGCGAGAATAGTTTTAATTTTCATTGTCCTTCTCATTTCTGTATTTTAATACGATTCTTTAAAGTTAGTTTATTTTATGCTTTTTGGAAACTCATTTTTTGTTAACAAATTTTCATTCTGTTGTAACCATTACAAGGGGCAATTTCGTCATTTTTTCGCCCTCAAAAAAGAATACGCACCCTTCAATTTTTTTATTTTTAGGATATGGCTACAACACGTTACATTTTGCAGATTCATTGCCCTGACCAAAAGGGCCTTATCGCAGGTACCACCCAAGTTCTCGCCAAAGCAGGCGCCAACATTGTGGACTTGCAACAGCACACCGCCAAGGATATCGAGACTTTCTTCCTCCGAGCTGTTTTCGAGGCTGAACCCGAAAATATCGAAGAAGTCCGCAAGCACTTGGAAACCCTGGAAGGGCATCTCCAGCTGAACTGGAAATTGTTCGACACCTCCAAAACCGAACGCGTCGCAATTTTCGTGTCCAAGACAGACCACTGCCTTTACGATCTGCTCCTGAAAAAGCGCGACGGCGATCTGCCCTGCGAATTCAGCTGCATCGTCGGCAACCACACGGACCTCGCCGGAGTCGGCGGATCCTTCGGCGTTCCCTTCTACTATGTTCCGTCCAATCCGGATAAGAACATCCCGGAAAACCGTTTCCGCGAAATCATCGAAGAAACCAAGACCGACACTGTGGTTCTCGCCCGCTATATGCAGATTCTTTCTGCAGCATTCACCGAAGAATTCAAGTACCGCATCATCAACATCCACCACGGCTTCCTCCCGGCATTCAAGGGCGCAAAGCCCTACCACCAGGCATGGAACAAGGGTGTGAAGATTATCGGTGCAACAGCCCACTTCGCCACAGAAGACTTGGACCAGGGTCCTATCATCGCCCAGGATATCCAGCGAGTTCCTGAAACAGCCAGCATTGATGAACTGGTGGAACTGGGTAAGGATATCGAAAAGCGCACCCTTTCCCAGGCTCTTAAACTTTGGCTTGAACATCGTGTATTTGTCGTAGCCGGCAGAACCTTTATTCTGTAAGGAGTACTCATGTCTGAAGAAATCAAGAACGAAGAACAGCCCCAGGTTGTTCCCACAGCCGAAAACAACAATACTGCGGAAGCTGTTACTCCTGCACAGGAATCCTCTGCAGAAAACGTAGCCTCTCAAGAAGTTCCTGCAGCATCCCCGGAAGCACCCGTTGACGCCAAACCTCAGGTTATCGTTCAGAAGGAAAGGGGCTTCTCCCACTACGTGGGTTTCGCTCTTCTCGCAGTGCTTTGCATTTGCTTCTTCTTCGCTCCCGGCATCGCCCTGACTTATGCCATCAACATGATTCCCGGTGTCAGCCTGGGCGCCATGGCAGCATGGGTATTCAGCGCCATATTCAGCGTTGTCGTATGGCTCATTTTCAAGCTGAAGATCAAAGGCTTCAAGAAGTCCTTCTACATCTACATTGCCCTTTGCGTCGTAGTCTTTGGAATTCTTATTGCCGCCGAGGTATTGACTGAACAGACCGGAGTATTCGCAAGTATCCTCGCAATGCTTACCGGTGCCAACGCCTAAAGGGCTCTGTATAAACACTTATAACCAAAGAGTTTTATAATGACTAAGACTGACGCTTTCGTTAACTTCCTCGTTGAATCTGGAGCTCTGAAGTTTGGTGACTTCGTTACCAAGAGCGGCCGTAATACTCCGTACTTCATCAACACTGGAGAATTCCGTACCGGAGCATCCCTTTCCAAGCTGGCAGAATTCTACGCAGCAGCATTCGTGGAACATTTTGACGGCAAGGCAACCAACCTTTATGGTCCCGCCTACAAGGGCATTCCCCTGTGTGCAGCTACCGCCATGAAGCTTTCCGATGTATACGCCAAGAACCTGACCTTCACCTACAACCGTAAGGAAGTCAAGGACCACGGCGAAGGCGGATCTCTGGTAGGTTACAAGTACGCCGAAAAGACCAATGTGGTGATCATTGAAGACGTGATTACCGCTGGTACTTCCGTGAACGAAACCCTGCAGATTCTCAAGAACATCGAGAATGCCAATGTCATCGGCCTCTTGATTTCTGTGGACCGTAAGGAAAAGTTGGACAACGGCAAATCCGCCTTGCAGACCGTCCAGGATGAATACGGCATCGAAGCCCACTCCATCGTGAACATCAACGACATTATCGCCTTCCTGGAAAAGGAAGAAAACCGCAAGGCAATCAACGCTCCCGAAGGCATCTTGGAAAAGGTGTACGCCTATCGCGAACAGTGGGGCGCTAAGTAAATCAAAGATTTCAATCTTTGATTTACAATGAATAATGAACAGAGAGCAATGAACAATTTTAATAGTCGCGCCAAAGGCGCTAAGTAAATGAGCACGAAGTGCCTTTATAACCATTGTTCATTGTTCATTGTTAACTGTTAATTGAAATGAAAAATGTTCTTGTTCTGATGGTAGCTATCTTGGCTTGCGCTCTTGTTGGGTGCAGCCAAAGTTATCAATGGAGCAAGAAACATCCAGCCTACAGCAAGGCGCCCTATGGAGATCTTGCCGTAGCAGGGGTTCAAAACGCATTCGTTCTGACTAGAACCGGATGGTTCGCCAAGCGCCTAGACTTTGGTTCCGACAGCATTCAAATCAAGGGTACAGCTTTCTGCGCCCAGGTTATGCTTGATGAACTCAAGGGCGGTTACGCAAACCTGAACATTCTATCGGACAAGGCCCTAAGTGGTTTTCCTGAAGAGAGTCAGAAACTGGACGACCGCATTTTCATGAAAGGTCGCCTTCCAGAACAAGGCATTGTCGTCAAGGATAGCGCAGGCAACATCCCCGCAATGATTCTTCTGGTTCACGAAGTCATCGTTGGAACAGACCTGAAGCGAGAAGACTACTTTGACTACGCCCTCATTCATAACGAGAGCAAGGAACGCACCGCCGTAAAGAACATTAGCGCAATTGTGTCCTACACCTTGTGGGACAATTTGAAACAGCGCCCTCTGTTTAGTGCCGTTGACGAAATCCAGCATCCGATAGTCAACATGACCATCGCCGACCTGGAAACCTTGGTTCGTGAAACCGTTCGACAGATTCGCAGCAACCTGTACTTGGGGGCAAAATGAATTTTCGCTCCCTAGTATTCCTGATCCTATCCATTGCGGTAAGCTATGCTCTCGGCAAGGACGTCTACTTTGATTCCAAGTGGACTTTTTGGCGTGATGCGGACATCCTTATCTGGACCACAGACAAGGAACTTCCCATTGACCCTAAGGAATTCTGTCTTTCCATTAAGCGAAACAACTCCGGCGCAGGCGAACCCAAGTGCCGCATCGTAGGTGAATGGGAACGAGACTCTGTCGCCATCCGCTACGCATCCTGGCTATCCAACAATATGGAACCAGGGCTGCCCGCCTCCTATCTCAAGGCCAGACACCCTGCCATGGGAGCCAAGATTCAAGCTCTAGAAGACAAGATCGTCTTGTTCATGGCTGACAAAGGCAGCACGCTTCAGCTCGCCATCTTTGACGAAACTTCGTCCGAACCCAAAGCCGGAGGAACCCTTCCAAAGAAGGCTGATAAAATCGCCCTTGGTGACGACATCGCCAGCACCTTCTTCGACAGAAATACAACTCGCCGCTTAAGCAAGGAAGAACGAGCCAAGAAACTTACAGAACCGGACGATTTCTATAAAGAAGTGCCCAACTTTAGAGCATGGGCAGGCGTCTCTGCTGGCTACGCACAGGCCCAAATTCCCCTGACTCCCGACAACTGGTATCGCAGCCACGTAAGGAGCCAAGTTCGCAACTACCGCATCACCAAGGATTCCGTTAGCCTTTGGAACTTCCTTGACGATTCCGGCCCGCTGTTTACTTTGTACGCAGGCGGTACCTGGTACGGCTTTATCGGCGGCGAAATTTTCTACCGCTACGCCAATCACAAGATGAAAACAGACGAAAGCGATACGGTTTACAAGGAATTGGACCATTGGGAATTCGCCCAGCACGAAATCGGCTTGAACGTTATGTTTTCCAGGTCCTACAATCCAATCAAGTGGATGGATATAAACCTCTTTGCATTCCTTGGATTCCAATACAGTTTCTACTCTGAAGATATTGAACTGAAAAGTGATGTAAAGAAACCTTCCAGGGCATACGAATCACGAATCAAGTTTGAAGACGCATACAAGGGCGCCCTATTTGGCTTTGGAAGCCAATTCGTATTTGCAGACCACTATGGCGTCAGCGTCCGTACAGGTATTTCAAGCCGAGGCAAGAGCGTCTATTCCGATCCCTCTCCTGATGCAGCCTCCGAGCCAACAACCATCGGCGCTTCCACCATTGACTGGTTCATAAGTTTTGGCCTTGAATACCATTGGAGTTTGGCCAACTAACTTTGCCGAGGACCGGCACTTTTTCTAGATTTGCGCTCATTATGAGTGATATTCAGAATCAAGAAGTTAAAGAAGAAATCGTTAATAAGCAAGAAACTGTCAATCCGTTTTTGACTCCCGTCAATATTATTGAGCCCAAGAACAAGCTCCCCGATTACACTTTCGACATGCTGCCCGCCGAACAGAAGGCGATTCTCGCAAGCCACGGCTGGACCGACCTGATGCCTGTCCAGCGCAAGACTATGCCCTACATGCTTGCCGCCCGCGATATGCTGGTACAGTCCAAGACTGGTTCGGGCAAGACCGGTGCTTATGTTCTCCCCCTCTTGCAGGTCATCGTTCGTGACCACCTGTTCCCCCAGGCTTTGATCCTGGTGCCCACCCGCGAATTGGCCATCCAGGTACAGGACGAAGTGCAGAAACTTTCTGCAGGAACCGGCATCAAGTCTGTAGCCATCTTTGGTGGCGTATCCTACGAGCCTCAGCTTAAGGCATTGAAGGAAGGCGTTCATATCATCGTTGCAACTCCGGGTCGCCTGATGGACCATGTGCAGCGCGGTAACGTGGACTTCCTGGACATCCGCGACCTGATCCTGGATGAAGCCGACGAAATGCTTTCCATGGGTTTCTATCCAGACATGCAGAAGATCCGCAAGTATCTTCCCAAGCAGCTGGCCTGCACCATGTTCAGTGCCACCATCCCCCAGACCGTGAAGAGCCTTGCCAGAGAATTCCAGCGCCCGTCCGCAGAATTCCTCTCCCTCAGCTACGACAAGGTTATCGCCAACAACCTGGAACATCGTTGGTATCCCTGCGACGTCATGGACAAGGACTCCATGACCATCAAGGTTCTGGAATACGAAAATCCCGAAAGCTGCATGATTTTCTGCAACAAGAAGTGCGACGTCAGCTACCTGGAACAGGTGCTCTCCGGCTACGGATTTGTTGTTGGAGCCCTCAGTGGCGACGTAAGCCAGGCTCTCCGCGAAAAGACATTGAACGCCTTCCGCGACAAGAAACTGCGTATCTTGATCTGTACAGACGTTGCAGCCCGCGGTATCGACGTAGATCACGTAACCCACGTTATCGTCTACGATCATCCGGACGACCACGAAGTCTACGTCCACCGCAGTGGACGTACGGCCCGTGCAGGCCGTAGCGGCGTCTGCATCTCCCTGGTTACACCGGTTGAGGAAATCGAAATCAAGAAGACCGCCGCAGACTTCGGCATCAACTTCATCAAGCAGGAACCGCTGACCAACGAAGCCATCGCCAAGAAGGTTGGCGAACGCACCCTCAAGCAGCTGCAGGAAGTTAGCAAGCATTTCGGTGGCCAGAAGGCCAAGGAACGCATCAGCCACTTCATTCCCCTGGCCAAGGAACTGGCTAACGGAACCGAAGACCAGCAGATGCTTCTTGCCTACCTGCTGGACAGATACATCTGGAAGAAAAATTAACAATTGATAATGGATAGTTGACAATCGTCAATTATCCATTAAAAAAGCGCCGGAGGCGCAAAATACAATGGCTAAGATTAAAGTAAAGAACGCAAGAGAAATTGAGCTGATCCGCGACGCAGGCGCCCTGGCAGCAGAAACCCTGCTCCGTGCAGGCGAAATGTGCAAGCCTGGTGTCAGCACCTTGGAAATTGACGAATTCATCGGCGACTACACTCGCCAACACAAGGGCATTTCCGCATGCAAGGGTTATCATGGCTATCCCCGCTACGCTTGCATCAGCATCAACGAAGTCGTCTGCCACGGCATCCCCAACGCAAAGACTATCCTCAAGGAAGGTGATATTGTCAACATCGACATTACCACCATTCTCCAAGGCTACCACGGTGATACCTCCGCCATGTTCTGCGTCGGCAAGGTAAGCAAGCTCGCCCAGGAACTGGTCGACACCGCCAAGTTCGCCATGGAAGAAGGCATTCGCGCCGCAGGTGAAATGGGCGCCCGCTGGTACGACATCGGCAACACAATCAACGACGTTGCAGACGAACACGGCTTTAGCGTTGTCCAGGACTACTGTGGTCATGGCATCGGCCGCGGATTCCACGAAGACCCGCTGGTATTCCACTTCCGTAACAACGAATACCCCCAGTTCATCGAAGTGGGCAACGTATTCACCGTCGAACCCATGCTGAACGCAGGCAAGCCCGGCACCAAGACCCTCGCCGACGGTTGGACTGCAGTCACCCGTGACGGTTCCTTGAGCGCCCAGTGGGAACACACTGTGGTAAAGACCAAGGACGGCATTGAAATCCTGACCCTGCCTCGCTAATGTCCCTGCTCAGTAATTTTCGCGACAAGGCGGTGGAGAAATTCGTCCGGAACCACGAACTTGTAAAAAAATTCGGCGAGGTCCAGACCATTTCCATCGATTCCGAAAACGGAACCATCGACACCACCGTCTTGCTCAACGGGGAAATCGCCCCCATCAAGTTCCGGGGTTACTACTACTTTGACGATACTGACAATGGAACCGACATCGTCATACGTAAAATCACCTGTGAAAGGCTATGGATCGACACAGCCCTCGACTATTGGCTTGGCGACAAAACCCTTCGCTACAATATTCCAGGCCTTGCAGGGGGCATTGCAAAGATCCTATTCTAGGATTTTACAGTTTTTCCTAGGAATTTTCGTTATATTATTAGTATGAGTGAAAATAACGAACAGCTGGATGAAAGGCAGGAAGTTTCCGACTCCCAGGATTCCAAGAAGAGTACTACAGACAAGCTAAAAGACCGCATAACAAGCGTTCTGCTTGATTTGATTACGGATATTCCCGATTCCCTTCACAACAAAACCGAGGATCCCGACGAAAAGGTCCGCAAACTGACCATGCAGGCCGCCCTCAAGGCATCCTCCGTCAGCGCTACCCTGTCCATTCCAGCGGGCATCACCGGCATCCTCACGTCCATTCCTGATATTGCCGCTGTTTGGCGTATCCAGGCCCAGCTGGTGTCCGACATTGCTGCAAGCTACGGCAAGCTGGCCCTGCTTAGCCGCGAAGCCATGATCTGGTGTCTGTTCCGCCATAGCGCCGCCTCCCTGCTTAGGGACCTGGCCGTTAGAACAGGAAGCCGCATCATCGTCCAAAAGCTGTCCGCCGCCGCCCTCAAGACCATCCTGACAAAAATAGGGATCCAGGTATCCTCCAAGCTACTGGGCAAGGTCGCCATTAGAGCAATTCCTGCCATTGGAGCCCTTGGCAACGGACTTTATACCTACTACGACACAAACGAGGTAGGCAAGACCGCCGCAGCCTACTTCAAGGCCCTTTCCAACCAAGATCCAGACGTCAAGGATGCCGAGGTTGTAACGGATCCTGAAAACAGCTAAAACAGCCAAATTTCAACGAATTTCACGAAATCCGGGGAAGTACTCCTCGGATTTCCGTTGTTTTACCCCTCTTGTCACCCCCCGCCCTTGAACCTCCCATATTTTTTTCTATCTTTGGGCGCAACTCAAATAAACATCAACTCCATTTGTGGAATAACTATGAAAAACATTACTACCCACAGAAATATTGGTATTTCTGCTCACATCGACTCCGGTAAGACCACTCTTACCGAACGTATCCTTTACTACACCAAGCGTATTCACGCTATCCACGAAGTTCGTGGTAAGGACGGCGTCGGTGCCACGATGGACTCCATGGAACTCGAACGCGAACGCGGCATCACCATTCAGTCTGCTGCTACCTTCGCAAGCTGGACCCACACCAAGTCTGGCGAAGCCGACACCATCAACATCATCGATACCCCGGGGCACGTGGACTTCACTATCGAAGTTGAACGTTCTCTCCGTGTGCTTGACGGTGCTATCCTCGTTCTTACCGGCGTGGAAGGCGTTCAGTCTCAGTCTATTACCGTTGACCGCCAGATGAAGCGCTACCATGTGCCTCGCGTTGTGTTTGTCAACAAGTGCGACCGCTCCGGTGCAAATCCGCTCCGCGTTGCTGTTATGCTCAAGGAAAAGCTGAACCACAAGCCCTGCGTTATGCAGATTCCTATCGGTCTCGAAGACCAGCTGAAGGGCGTGGTTGACCTGGTTGAAATGAAGGCCTACTACTTCGAAGGCGACAACGGTGACGACATGCGCGAAACCGAAATCCCGGCTGAACTGGCTGACCAGGCTCAGGAATACCGTGAAAAGCTCGTTGACTGCTGCGCAGACTACAACGACGAAATCATGGAACTTGCTATGGAAGGCAAGTACGGTGTTGATGACATCGATAAGGCTCTCATCAAGAAGACCATCCGCGAAGCTTGCATTAGCCTCGAAGTTACTCCGGTGTTCATGGGTTCCGCTCATAAGAACATTGGTATCCAGAAGCTCCTCGACGGTGTCGTTGACTACCTCCCCTGCCCGACCGACGTCGAAAACAAGGCTCTCGACCTGAACAACAACGAAGAAGAAGTTGTTCTGAAGTCCGAAGACAACGCTCCCATGGTTTCCTACGCATTCAAGCTGGTGAACGACCGCTATGGTCAGTTGACCTACATCCGCGTATACCAGGGTGTTATCAAGAAGGGTGACATGATCACCAACATCTCCACCGGCAAGAAGGTTTCCGTTGGCCGTCTCGTTCGTATGCACGCTGACGAAATGGTGGATATCACCGAAGCTGGTGCAGGCGACATCGTTGCTCTGTTCGGTATTGACTGCGCATCCGGTACTACCTTTACCGATGGCAAGAACAACTTCAACATGACCTCCATGCACGTTCCTAACCCGGTTATCGAACTTGTGATCGAAGCTAAGAACCGTGACGACCTGGACAACATGTCCAAGGCTCTGAACCGCTTCACCAAGGAAGACCCGACCTTCCAGGTGGAAGTGAACAAGGAATCTGGCGAAACCATCATCAAGGGTATGGGCGAACTTCACCTCGACGTTTACATCGAACGTATGCGTCGTGAATACAAGGTTGACGTTCAAACTGGTGCTCCGCAGGTTGCATACCGCGAAACCATCACCCGCGCTTCCAAGTTCGACTACACCCACAAGAAGCAGACCGGTGGTAGCGGTCAGTACGCTAAGGTCGTCGGCGAAATGCGTCCGATGGCTGTGGAAGGCGACTCCGAAAAGGTTTACAACTTCATCAACTCCGTCGTTGGCGGCCGTATTCCTAAGGAATACATTCCGTCCTGCGATAAGGGCTTCCAAAGCTGCATGGCTGCTGGTTCCTTGATCGGCTTCCCGGTTGTTGGTATCGAAATGGACGTCCAGGATGGTGCATTCCACCCCGTTGACTCTTCCGATATGGCCTTCCAGGTTGCAGCTCGTATGGCATTCCGTGAAGCCTTCGCTAAGGCTGGCGCACAGATCCTCGAACCGATCATGAAGGTTGAAATCCAGACCCCGACCGAATTCCAGGGTTCCGTTGTTGGTAACGTTTCTCAGCGTCGTGGTACCATCGTTGGTACTAACGAAGAACTGGGCATGACCACCATCACCGCTGAAGTTCCGCTGTCTGAAATGTTCGGTTACGCAACTGACCTGCGTTCTATGACTCAGGGTAAGGCTGAATTCACCATGGAATTTGCAAAGTACCTCCCGGTTCCGCGCAACATCCAGGACGAACTCATCAAGAAGTACGGCGACAAGGCTGGCGCCAGAGCTTAATCGCTCAGCACTCTTGAATTAGAGATTGAAGAATCCCCGCGAGCAATCGCGGGGATTCTTTTTCGTCGTACACAACACAAGGAGTCTTCGCCACACACCAAACAAACGCGAAGGCCTCCCATAAAAAAGGATTCCGCGAGACAAGCTCGCGGAACCCAGTGGAATTAGAAGAGAACAAGTGTGCTTCCTATCTTTTCCTACCCCGCGGTTCGATCAGGCATCCCCTCTCCAGAACCAGGAATAGATTGGAAGCACGATATTAATATACCCCTCCATACAAAAGATGGAACAAGAATTTTCGAATTTCTTGTTCCAACACGAGATGTTCCAACTTGTAGTAAGACCTGGCAGTCGTAACTTTTTCTACTTGGATTCAGCCGCCTTTGTACGAGCCTTAGCCTCACGCCACAGTTCCTGAAGGCGCTCCGGAGTCTCTTCTTTCATTTCCTTGCCCTCGGCACGGGCAAGCTCTTCCACTACGCGGAAACGTTTCTCGAACTTGCTGTTGGCGCGTTCCAGGGCGAGAGCCGCATTGAACCCGCAGTGACGTGCCACGTTCACCAAACTGAAAAGGATATCGCCGAACTCGTCTTCCATGCGATCAATATTTCGATTTTCTTCGGAACTTGCTTGCATTTCAGCACGGAATTCAGTAAATTCTTCTACGGCCTTGTTGAACACCGGTTCAGCCTCGATCCAGTCAAACCCAACCTTGGCGGCGCGACGCTGAATCTCCTGGGCACGGGCCAACGTAGGCATGCTCTTGCTAACCTTATCCATAGCGGACTTGCCAGCCATTGATAGATTGTTTTTTTCCGCGTCCTTGATGGTCTCCCAGCGACTGCGCAATCCGTTAGGATTGTTCACATCGAGAAAGTCCTTTTCATTCTCGACCTTGACGTCGCCAAACACATGAGGGTGTCGACGGATCATTTTTTCGCAGATTCCCTGCACCACGTCGTCAATGGCAAAATCCCCGTTTTCCTTTGCGACCTGAGAATGGAATACAATCTGGAAGAGAACATCTCCCAGTTCTTCGGCCATGTGAACCTTATCGTTCGCCTGAGCCGCATCGATGTATTCGTGGGATTCTTCGACTAGATAGGGCAGCAAGGACTGATGCGTCTGTTGCCTGTCCCAGGGGCAGCCTTCCGGAGAGCGGAGGGTAGCCATGATTTTAACAAGATCGTCAAAGGAATATTTCATATGGGAAAAGATAGAAACAGTTGCAACAATGCTTTTGATTTTTTCAAGACAGAAAACTTGCCGAACGCAAACAACGCAAGCGACACAAGAATCCTGGAACAGGATTATCCCCTCCTGCTAAAGGAATCCAAGCTGCGACCGCGTCAATTATTCTATAGGGGAACCTTGCCGCCCAAGGATGCCGTCGGTATCGCCATGGTGGGCACAAGGCGACCAGGTCGAAACGCCCAGGAACTTTGCAAGCAACTTGTTGAAAGCCTTAAGGGGACAAACGCCGTCGTGGTCTCGGGGCTTGCCCAGGGCATCGACAGTTACTGCCATCAGGCAGCTCTCGACGCAGGCATTCCCACGTTGGCGGTAATTGCCCAGGGCTTGGATGCAAGACTTCCCGGATCCCAGGCCGAGTTAGCCCGCAGAATCATTTCTGAGGGTGGAGCGGTGGTTACCGAGTACGAGGGCGATTTTCCATCCTACAAGGGCACGTTCCCGGCCAGGAACCGCATTATCAGCGGGATGAGCAAAGCCACGGTACTTGTCCAGAGCAAGATAAAAGGAGGCGCCCTGATTACAGCGGATTACTGCCTGCAGGAAGGAAAGCTTCTTCTAGCTGTTCCAGGAGACTACGATAGTGAAGTTGCCAGCGGTCCAAACATGTACCTGGAACAGGGGAAAGCCAAGCCCATATTCGCCCCCGAAAGCCTATGGGCTGTGGCAGGACTTTCCAAAAAAACAGACTGCCACATCATCAGCTTCGAAGACGTAAAAAAAGCCGGATGCAACCTTTCACCAGAAGCTAAAGCCTTTTACAACCAGTTCTGCGGGTTCCGAAAGAATTTTTCTGAATTGCAAGAAGAATCTAACTTTAAGACTGGCAACATTTTAGCTATATTAACAGAGCTAGAGATTGCAGGTTTGGTCCAAACACGGGACAACTTCCAATTCTACTTTAACGGGAACAACTGACTTGAATAAGCGACTTTTTCTCTTACTGGCGATTATAATCATTGCAATTGCAGTGGTTGTTTCTCAGCTGTTGTTTGGCAAAAACAGCCTTAAGCAGCAGAGAAGTATCTCCAAGGAAATTGCCGTTTATCAGCATCAGATTGATTCGCTGCAGAAGATTATTGACAGTCGCAACATTGAGATAGAACGACTGAAGAATGATTCGTTGTATAAGGAAGAAATTCTTCGCACTAAGTACGGCATGAGTTTGAAGGGCGAAAAAGTTTTCCAGCTCGTCAGGTAGCCCAAGCACTTCGCTTCGAAAGCGAAACGCACACCCAAAAACTTAAGCCATCTTGCTTGCGTCAGTACCGCCAACATGCTCCACTTTTCCTGCAAAGTAGCTGTACGCTGCAGGCACAATGAACAAGGTCATGAAGGTAGCAAAGGTAAGACCGCCAGCAATGGCGATACCCATGGCAACGCGGCTAGGGGTGCCGGTGGCGATCAGCGGCACTGCGCCCAAAACTGTTGAAAGACTAGTCATGAGGATTGGGCGGAAGCGGCGTGTCGCCGCTTGCCTAGCCGCTTCCAGCTTGGAACATCCTGTGGCAGCCGCAATCTGGTTTGCAAATTCCACAATCAAGATACCATTCTTTGTCACCAGAGCAATCAAAAGGATTAACGCAATCTCACTGAAGATGTTCAATGTCTGACCCGTCAAATACAAGCAAGTCAGCGCACCTGCCAATGCAAGGGGCACGGTAAAGAAAATCACCAGCGGTGCACGGAAACTTTCAAACTGTCCTGCAAGAACCAGGAATATCAAAGCAAGCGCCAACAGGAACACCACATACAAGCCGGAAGAACTTTCCTCAAACTCCTTGGAGGCACCACTCAACGTTGTACTTACGTTGGGATATTCCTTCAACACTTCCTTTGCAATGCGACGCATTTCCTCCACGCCATCACCAATGGTCTTTCCGGGAACAAGGCCCGCCTGAATGGTGGCAGCACTAAAACGGTTATATCGCGGAAGCGACGGTGACGCAGAGCGTTCCACATAGGTAATGAAATTATCGACACTAACGGCCTCGCCCTTTCGGTTCTTTACCGTCAGCAAAGACAGGTTCTGAGGCGTAGCCCTATACTGGTAACCAACGGCACCAATCACATCGTACTGACGTCCGTCCTTGTAGTATTCCCCATAGCTCTTGTCGCTGATAGACAGCTGGATGGCCTGGGCTATATCGTTAACGGAAACGCCTTCCTCATTAGCCTTGTCGCGAAGAATCTCGATGTGAAGTTCCGGCTTGGTAAACTTCAAGTTGGTATTCACCACGCTGAACACAGGGCTCTTGCTAGCTTCTTCCATGAACTTGGGCACCAAAGTACGCAATACTTCAATGGATCCCGCCTGCAACACAAACTGAACCGGAAGGCCACCGCGCTGGGTACTGATGCTCTGGGGTTCAAACACCATCACTCGAAGATCCGGGTATTCATTGCCCAGCAGCTGAATTTCGTGGGCAATCACGCTCTGAGGGCGGCGCGCCGTCTTGTCGTCATTCAAGGAAAGACGAATTCTGGAATTACCCGCATTCCAGGCACCAGCCTGCACTTCCTTGTATTCACCACTATCCAGAATAGTCATGACCTCATCTACAAAAGCATCGGCCATGCGCTTGGTTCGGGTAAGGGTAACGCCTTCGGGCATGTTCACGTTAACCATGACAGAGCCGGAATCTTCCGTTGGTGCCATTTCGCTACTCATGTCATTAAAGCAATAATAGGCTGCAAACAAAAGGCCTGCCACCACCGGGAACAGCAAGAAACGCAGCTTCAGGAATCCGCCCAAAAGTACTGCATAAATACGGTTCAGCCAGTTGAAGAAAGGTTCAGTCCAGTTATAGAAACGGCCTTTTTTCTGATGACGCAGGAACTTGGAGCAAAGCATAGGAGAAAGAGTCAAGGCACAACTTGTGGAAAGGAAAACCGTTCCAATCATCACCGCAACAAATTCTCGAAAGAGAAGACCCGTAGTTCCGCCCAAGGCAAGCACCGGAACAAACACGGCCATCAACACAACAGATGTCGCAATCACTGCAAAAAAGATTTCGTTGGTACCCGCCACTGCGGCCTGCTTCGGCGTCATCCCCTTTTCAATCTTGTCGTAGATATTCTCCACAATCACGATAGCGTCATCCACCACAAGGCCAATGGCCAGCACCATGGCAAGAAGAGTCAACACGTTGATACTAAAGCCACACAGGTACAGAACAAAGAAACTACCGATTACAGCCACAGGCACCACCACCATGGGAATAATGGTGGTTCGGCCCTCGCGCAAGAAGGCAAAGATAATGGCAATCACAAGGAGGAAGGCGATAAAGATGGTTTCCACCACTTCCTTGATGGAAGCGCGAATATTGATACTCGTATCGCGACCATAAAGCATGTCTACGCCTTCGGGCAATTCACGGCGAATATCTTCCACACGCTTGTAGAATTCATCAGCAATATTCACGTGGTTACTACCCGGCTGAGCCACCAGGGCGCAGGTCACTGTGTTCTTGCCATTACGCCTAAAACCCTTGCGGGTGTCCAGCGGTTCATAGTGAATATTCGCAACGTCAGATACGCGGATGACGGTACCATCGGCAGCAGTCTTTACAGCAATCCTTCCAAAGGCCTCCGGATCCATAATGCGGCCAAGGGTACGAATGGAAAGTGTCGTCTCGGAGCCTTCGATGGAACCCGCCGGAAGTTCAAGGTTTCCCCTGCTGAGAGCCGCACTCATTTCACTGCCGGTAACGCCTAGAGCCTGCATGCGGATAGGATCGATCCACAAACGAACCGTGGGCTGTTTTTCACCCCAGATCATCACCTCGGAAACACCGTTAATAGTCTGCAGACGCTCCTTCACATGATTGCGAGCAATCTCAGAAACATCCATCGCATCAAGCTTGTCACTTACCAAGCTAATCATCAAGATAGGGTCGGAGTCGGAGTCGCTCTTGTTCACCGTAGGCTCATCCACATCATCGGGCAAGCGGCGGCGCACGCGGCTAACGCGGTCTCGAATATCATTGGCGGCATCTTCCAAATCCATGCCGGTTTCGAATTCCACGCTGATGTAGGAGGAACCATCGGAGCTGGTAGATGTCAAGGCCTTAATGCCAGGCGCACTGTTGATGGACGATTCCAAGACCTCGGTCACTTCCGCTTCCACCACCGCGGCATTTGCGCCCGGATAGGAAGTTCGAACCTGAATCAAGGGGTAGTCAACGTTTGGGTATTCGCGGATACCCAAGTTACTCATACCAAATGCGCCCAGCAACAAAATCACCAAGGCTACAACGGTCATAAGAACCGGACGTCGAACAGAAAGGTTTGCTACACTCATTTTTATCAGTTATGAATTATGAATTACGAATTACGAGAAATCGCCTATACAGATCAACAATTTTTTCAACAGCATCTATTCTCGTTCTCTTGTAATTCATAACTTGTAATTAGTAATTGGCAAAGCCTTAGTTTACTTCGTAATCGGTATTGTTACGGATTTCGCGAATGCGAATGGAACTTCCCTGACGGATGCTGATCAAGCCAGAGGTTATCACAGTATCACCCTCGTTAAGGCCACTAACCACATCTACGGCAATAGGAGTACGCAAGCCTGTTTCTACACGGACCATCTGGGCCTTACCCTCTTTTGCAATAAACAGATAGGCGCCATCCTTATCAAGCGTCAATGCTTCCGCAGGAACAGGGATCGTCTTGGCACGGCCAGTAGCAGCATCGGAAAGATCCACATTTACCTTGGCATAACCGCCAGCAATAAGTTCGCCCTTGGAGTTATCCACCTGAATCATAATCTGGCGAGTACGGCTGCTTTCGGAAATGGTAGCATCAAGAGCCTTCACCTTTCCCGTCTTTTCGATATTACGTTCCTCGTCCCTCAATTGGATTGCATCACCGACCTTGATGTTGGCAGCGTAGCGCTGGGGCAAAGCAAACTTGGCCTTCAACTGCTTAACTTCGCTAAGGGTCGCAATGGAGGTGCCTGTAGTCATCCAAGCACCAACGGAAACATTCACAAAACCAAGCTTGCCACTAAAAGGAGCACGGACTTCTGTCTTTGCGATTTGAGCCTTGATCAATTCTATGTTTGCATCAGCGGACTTCAATGATGCCTCGGCGGCTTCAAGGTCTGCTTGGGTAGCAGCATTCTTTTCGACCAATCCCTTGGTTCGATCCATTTTCTGTTTTGCCAACTGCTGGTTGGACTCCGCCTGCTTTAACTGAGCCTTCAGTTCCGAATCATCAATTTTTGCAAGCAGCGCACCTTTGGAAACATTGGCTCCGTCCTTAGCCATCAACTGAACCAAGCGTCCATTGGTTGCAGCAGTCAGTTCAACGCTGTTCATTGCTTCCAGCGTGGCCATTGTCTGGAAATTCTTACTTGCCACATGGGATTCCGCAATGTAGCCTTCAACAGCAAAGGTCTTTGCCCCACGACCTCCGGGGCCACCCTTTCCACCAGGAGCTTTGCCCTGGCTTGCAGAAGCGCCCTTGCCGGCCTCACCAGACTGGGCATCAGAGGAACAAGCAACAAAACTTAAAGACGAAAAGCAAAAAACAAGAAAAGCAACGAAAGCAAGCGAAGAGAAAGATTTCATACTATTTAGATTCCCAGGACCAAAGATTCGTTGCACTCCCTAGAACTTAACATTAAGCAATAAACCGCTACCGTCCTCATAGAACTCAGGGACGATATCCATCCTTTCGGTAAACGCCTTGGAAGACGTAGCTCTGTATACACGAACCGTATTCAGCATTGAAACCACGCGGTTCAAAACCAGGGCTCCAATGGAAGCTTGGAATACAATTCGACTTACACGGTAATGGCGCAAGCGGCTCTTGTATTCATCCATGTGCTCAGTGGATTCCGGATTATCAGAACTGCCCCAGTCCCACTGGATATCTTCGCTAAGGCCCTTGTTGATTTCATCCATAGTCTTACCAGCACGAAGCATTGCCTGATTGTAATCTTCATCCATATCGGGCGAAGAATTCTGGCCATCAACGCCACCACGACTACGGTAATCGCCAACAGTATTCAACAGAGATTCCTTCTTGCTGCCGCTGGTCAGGCCCGCATGACGCACCGCATAGCTATGGGCAGACGTCAAGTAACGTTCGCCGATAAAATAGGAACCGAAAGCGGTGACCCAAAGCCCAACGTCTGTCCATACAAAAGGACGTACAAACTTCTGCTCGCCGAGATAACGTTCACCCATACCAGGCAAGAGGGCCGAGGAACCCAGGGCAATAAGCCAGTTCTTGTCGGAATTCTTGGACACATTTTCATCCACAGAAACTACCACCTGAGAATAGGCGGTAGCAACTGCAAACAATAGTGCCAGAAAAAGTTTCATTAGAATCCCCAGCTTGCCTGAACGTTTACGCCAAAACCATTGAACAGGTTCACGCCACTATCAAAATGAAGATGATCGTACCAGGACAGGTCTTCCTGGTAAAGGGCCTTGTTATGGGAATTTGCGGTAAGGGCTGCGTCTACAGCAGAAACGATATGGTTCAAGATCAAGCCGCCAAAGAACCAGGCCTGCATGTCGGCATAATCATTAGCCTTGCTACGCAGAGAACGGTATTCGCTACGGTTGTCGGACTTACCAAGAATCTCGGTCTTGGAATTAGGATCTTCCAAGCCAAGGTTTGTAACCAAGGTTGCATCAGTCACGTCGTCCCAACCAAGAACATAGGCGTTGTTTGCCAAGAAGGAATAAACTTCGTCGGCATCTTTGAAGTGGACTTCCTTTTCTTCCTTGCCCAGTTCCTGAGGCTTGCGAACAAAATCGTTAATAAAGCCTTCATCGTTGTTGTAAAGCTTGGAACGGTCAAAGCAACCGCGGCTTCTGGCATCGCCGTAGATAGCCTCGCAGAAGGATTCTCGAGTACCCAGATAACGGTTCCTGAACTCGGCTTCGTAGTTGACTGCATCCGCATTGAACAGTTCTCGCATTGCCTGTTCATAACGACCGATGGAATAATGCTTGCGAGCGAAATCCTTATACTTGTCCACCTGGTCATTGTACTTGTGGACACTGAAGTAGTACCAGCCTCCCCAGAGGGCTGCTTCCAAAGCCAGGTAAACACCACCACGAACATTGGTGAAAGTGGAGCCACCAACATAGAGCTGACCGCTACCCGGAACAACCAAAGACATGAAGAGCGCCTTGCGAGGATTCTTATAACGGCCCTTCATTTCGTCGATACCATTTACCTTGGAAACCTTCACGGGACCAAGAACATCTCGACGGCTAATGGAACTGCTGGACGGAACATCCGTTGCGGAACTGCTGGACGCAGCCATGGCAATGCTATCCTGACGAGCCTGTTCCTGAGCCTGAGCAATAGAATCGGCAACCATCTGAGCAATCGCAGCGGAGTCACGAGCAATTGCCGCCAGATCTTCCTGTTCTTCGGCGGCCTTTGAATAAGCGCGCATCGCTTCCTGGTAGGATTCTTCTGCGCTCATAGAATCAAGCTGGGTGGAGTCTACAGGAGGACGAACCGGCTCACCATTTTCAGGAACCTGGGCCTGCTGAGATTCATTAGCAAAACGTTCCATGGCGGCTCTTTTTTCTGCAGCGGCACGTTCTGCAGCAGCCCTCTGTTCTTCCTCTGCAGCCTTTTCGGCAGCGGCCTGTTCTTCGGCAGCCTTGTCCGCAGCGGCTTTCTCTTCGGCAGCCTTCTTCTCAGCGGCGGCCTTGTCCGCAGCGGCTTTCTCTTCAGCAGCTTTCTTCTCAGCGGCGGCCTTGTCCGCAGCGGCCTTCTCTTCAGCAGCCTTCTTCTCGGCGGCGGCCTTGTCCGCAGCGGCCTTCTCTTCGGCAGCTTTCTTCTCAGCGGCAGCCTTTTCGGCTGCTACATCTGCGGCAGCAGCTTCTTCTTCAAATTCAGCAAACAAATCTCGGGGCTGAGCAAAGGATTGCACAGCAAGCAAACTGGCGGCACAAGCCACAACTTTAACAAAGGGAATAAAAGCAAATTTGCGCATACGCATAAAATAGCAAATGTACAAGCAGCAAATTTCAAGAATACAAAAAAGAACCGCCCCAATCCTAGGACTGGAGCGGTTCGAAAGCTTGGTTTGTCACAAAATCAAACTAATTTGTTTTTGCGACTCTCGGCTCGTTACTTCTCAGCAACAACCCAAACCTTAACGGTAGCTTCAACGTCGCTGAAGACGTTGATAGTAACGTTGAACACACCGAGCTGCTTGATGGGTTCAGCCAAAGCAACCTGAGCGCGGGTCACCTTGATGCCCTGCTTGGTGATTGCATCGGCGATGTCAGATGCGGATACAGAACCGTACAGACGTTCACCTTCAACAACGCGACGTTCCAGGTTAACAGAAACCTGAGAGAGCTTTGCAGCTACGTCACCAGCAGCAGCCAATTCCTTCTGGAATGCGGCTTCAACTGCAGCGCGATTGTTTTCAATTTCAGCAACAGCTTCCTTAGTTGCACGAACAGCGAGCTTACGCGGGAAGAGATAGTTATTTGCATAACCGTTCTTAACCTTCACGACGTCGAGCATCTTACCCAAATGAGGGACGTTAGCCTTAAGAATAACTTCCATAGTCTAGTACCTCCAATTAGCGAATGCTGTCCGAAACGAACGGGAGAATGGCCATCTGACGAGCACGCTTGATAGCTTCGTTCAGCATACGCTGATACTTAGCAGAGGTGCCGGAGATACGGCGAGGAATGATCTTGCCACGTTCAGAGATGAAACGACGGAGAGTCTTTTCGTCCTTGTAGTCGATGAACTGAACGTTGTTTTCGGTGAACCAGCAAGTCTTCTTGCGACGAATGCGGGTTGCCTGCTTCTTATCTTCAAAAGCCATTATTCAGCCTCCCCTTCTTCTGCGTCAACCGGAACGATTTCTTCGGTAGACTGAGCCATGTCTGCATTGTAAACGATTTCGCTCATCGGATAATCAACGAGGGTCATCCAACGGAGAACGTTACCATTCAGCTTGAGAGCTGCTTCCATAGCGGCAACAGTTGCAACTTCTGCCTTGTAGTAGAAGATTACATAGAAGCCGTGCTGGCGCTTGTTGATAGTATAAGCGAGCTTGCGCTTGCCCCAATCGTCACGACGAACAATTTCGCCGCCCTTAGTGATGTTAGCGGCGATGGTCTCGATTTCGGCCTTGATGGCGTCGTCAGAGATCATAGCGTCGATGATCACCATAGTTTCGTACTGTCTCATAATGAGATCCCTTTGGTCTATCGCCCAGGTTACCACCATTGGCCCCGGGAGGGTTCCGATATAAATCGGTGGCTCAAATATAGAAAAGGACGGCTAGAACGTCAAACCTCGGTGCCAAGTCCTAGGTTAAATAGCTAGCTGAAAGCCCAGAATTCCGTAGGAAGCCCATTCATTTACGCCTCGGTTAAAGTACCTTTGGGTACCTATTTCCAGGGAAATCCAAGCGGAAAGCAGGCTTTTTTTAGCCCAATGACCAATTTCTCGCAAATCAAAGGCAATTCCCGGGATCAGGGACAGCTGCATCGCCCTGGAGAAGTTGTACTCGTACAGAACATTCCCCGTTACGCCCCAAAAGCGACTTAGCCTATAACCCATGCCGGCACCGATACCCACAGAAAAACCGTCCAAGGAAAACATCTTCTCGCAATCGGATATCTCAACGCGAAGGGAGTCCAGGTCTTCCTCTTCTTCAAAGTCGTCGTTAGACCAGACCAAGTTATTGTTCCAGCTGCTCGGCGTATGAACGTGATGGTTCGGAGAGGAACTAGTGTGATTTTTTACCTGATGACGGAATTCAGAAATGCTGGAATTTTCCAAGCCAAAAACAGGTTCAATGAACAAATCAAGTTTTTCCCAGGCCTTGTGCAAACGGACATTGAGGCGGTAGCGCTGGTACATAATCATGACCTCGTCGTCCAGGTCTCCCCCGAAATAGCGGACATCGATACCTCCGCTGATCCAGTCCGTGTAGAAGAACTCCATCTGCGCCTGCCAAACACCCATGCAGTCGCATTCTTCGGTAGGGTTAAATATTCCGCCGGCAATACCGATGGACAAGCCCTTGCCTGTATAAGCAGTCTGTCGCGGGAGCGGGATGTTCCTGGTGGCAGGAGACTCTGATTTTGCCTCATCATTCGTCAATGCATCGACCGCAACAACAGCTGCAGTTGATTCCGACGGAGTCAGAACGGCGGACGAATCCGTCGCAGCCTCGGCAGCGAAAGCACTCAACGAAAGCATTAATAAAAACAACAGAACAGGCATTCTGGAATAATTATAACAAAAGCCCTCGGGGTTAGCCAAGAGCGATTGTAAAATAAAGAGAACAGGGATTACTTTTCCGAATACTTCAAGAGAACAACAATAGAATCCGTTTCAAAGGAACTTTGCTCACCTATGCCGTAGGTTGCAAGCCAAACAAAATCTTTCTTATAAGCAAAACCAACCACAGCTTCATCGAAAAAGGCATCCAACGAATCCTTTACTTGAGAACGACGAACATAATCATCCACAATCCACAAGTCATCCACAATCGCCTTACGATCCAACGAGAGTTTCTTACAAGGAACGCTCCCATTTTTTACAGGATGATACTCACTTACCACCAGTGAAACGGAATCGGATATACAGGTTTCCCTGCTTGGAGTTTGCATGCACATTTCTTCTCCCGAAAGATACACCCCATAACCAGATTCATTTATATAATCGCTGCAAAACTTATCCCATTCTTTTTTTCCAACACTTCCCTGGCAACATTTATAGGACGAGTCATAGGCTACACTATCGACACTATATTCAAAGCACGTTTCCAACAAGCTTCCATCATCAGACACCGTCGTATCATTCGCCCACACGTACGCATCTAACCGAACCCCCTCGTCATAAGTAGAAATTTTAAAAGACTCATTTTCCTTGACTACGGCATTTAGATAAGGAGTCATATCCACATCGTAGGATTTCGTCACGCCATCTTCGTCCAGCAAGTCAAAACGCAAATGATGATCTTCATCCAAAGGAATTTTCGCAGTCCATGGTCCCGAACATTGACCCCAAAAGTCACGACAATGGGTTTCTACATCGTCTCCATCGTGATGAACTTTCGATGGGCACAACACAACGGAATCAACAACAGATATATCACGATTGCGGTAGCAGTCGCTATATGTCACGGCGACGCTGTCTAATTTTCCAGAGACGTCTACTGAAACTTCCAAAACCGATGGACGATGCACGGCCTTTGTAACCGCATGGAGATCCACATAGCCACCATCATGTAAATCACAAGCCCAGACCAGCAAAGAAATAAGAATTGTAAAAACTAACCCACGCATATCTTGAATATAAACATTTTTTTGACGAATGCAACTTCTCACAAAAAAAGCCCTCGGCATTAACCGAGGGCGATTGTAAAATGTTTTTGGAATTGTTAGATCCTGCTCCTTCGAACCTAAGAATTGTAGGGCAACAAGTTGCCGACAATTCTATATCGTCGCTTCGCTCCTCAGGATGACGCAGGAAGGTTCAAGGAGATGACGCGCAGGGACTACGTGAGCTACAAGCGGCTCATATTAATGAGCCGTGGTAGCGAGAGTGAGTGAAGAACAGGAGGTTTTTCACCCCACGTACTGAACGAACGGTCTTAGTAAGTACCCAGGAGTTCGCGGACCTTGTCCATCATAGCCTTGGACTTGACGCGGGCCTTTTCCTTACCGTAGGCGAGAATCTTGTCGATTTCTTCGGTGTGGGCCAGAAGGTCGAAGTACTTTTCGCGGGCGGCGCCCAGGTGTTCTTCAAGAACGTTCTGCAGTTCCTGCTTGGCGTGGCCCCAGCCCATGCCGCCAGCGCGGTAGCGGGCAGCCAGAGCTTCGGTCTGTTCGGTCGTTGCGAACAGCTTGTACAGCTTGAACACGTTGCAGGTATCCGGATCCTTAGGTTCTTCGATGCCCTGGGAGTTGGTAACGATTTTGCCCAGGCGCTTCTTCAAAGCCTTGGAATCCAGGAAGATGTCGATGTAGTTGTCGTAGGACTTGCTCATCTTGCGACCGTCGAGGCCCGGAATCACGCCGGTGGATTCCTGGAAAACCGGTTCAGGAACGGTGAACACATCCTGACCAAAATGCTTGTTGAACTTGATGGCGATATCGCGGGCAAATTCCACATGCTGCTTCTGGTCCTTACCGACGGGAACGATGTCGGCATTGAACATGAGGATGTCTGCATCCATCAAGCAAGGATAGCAGTAAAGACCCATGTTCACGTTGGCGTCAACATCTTCGCCGGCGGCTTCGTTCTTTGCCACCTTGTCCTTGTAGGCGTGGGCGCGGTTCATGAAACCCTTGGGAGTAAAGCAGCTGAGAGCCCAGCTCAATTCAAAGATTTCAGGAATGTCGCTCTGCTTGTAGAACAGGGTTTCTTCCGGATTCAGGCCCAGGGCAAGCCAGGTGGCTGCGACCTTGTAGATGTTGTCGCGCATTTCTGCACCGTTCTGCACGGTAGTCAGGGCGTGATAGTCTGCAATGAAGTAAACTGCATCGTAGGTCTTGGTGAGTTCAAGAGCCGGGCGGATAGCGCCCACATAGTTGCCGAGGTGCGGAGTGCCCGTCGGCTTGATACCGGTAAGAGAAATCTTTTTCATGTGCGTAAATTTAGTAATTCCAAATTATTCCTTTGAAATAATGGCCAAATGTTTTATTACATTTTCCGTCAAATGATGCAAGACGAAAAGTACATACTGGTCGATAGCGAAGAATCCTTGGCAAGTTTGCTGCAGGATCTTGAAAACTACGACATGGCCGCGGTAGATACCGAAGCCGATTCCATGTACCATTATACGGCTCGTCTCTGTCTCATCCAGATTACCATTGGCGACCACCACTACATTGTGGACCCCCTTTGCGGACTGGATCTTCAGCCCCTGTTCAACGCCCGCGCCATGCAGGTCTTGATTTTCCACGGGGCAGATTACGATTTACGATTGCTCTGGCAAACCTACGGATTTGCCCCTAAGCAGATTTTTGACACCATGCTTGCCGCCAAGATTTTGGGCGAACCCCACCTTGGCCTTGCAGACCTGGTTCGCGAATACTTCGGCGACGAACTGAAGAAGGAAAACCAGCGCGCAGACTGGACCATTAGGCCCCTGCCCCTGGAAATGTGCGAATACGCCATTCACGACACCTTCTACCTTCACGAACTTTGCGCCATCCTAGCAGAAAAGCTCCAGGCTGCCGGACGCATGAGCTGGCTTATCGAGCAATGTGAAGCCCTTATCGAACACGCCAAGAACCCGGCTCCGGCCAAGAAGGACCCTTGGCGTATTACAGGCAGTTCCATTTTCAGCCCCTGCTCCTTGAACATCCTGAAGTTCCTTTGGGAATGGCGCGAGAAACAGGCCGAAGAACTGGACCGTCCGCCCTACAAGGTGATGCCCGCAGACTTGATGCTGGCCATAGTCCGACACGCCCAGCAGACCTATCCCGAAGTATTGCTGGACCATCTGCCCAAGCTGCCTCGCAATTTCAAGGACGAACGCCTGGAATCCTTCGTCAACATGATGAAGTCCGCCATGGCTGTTCCAGAAAGTGACTGGCCGGAACGTTTGCCCAAGGCACCTCCCCCGCCGATCATTCCCAACTCCGACCTGCTGTCGGTATTGAAGACTTGGCGCGACGAAAAGGCCGAGGCACTTAAGCTCGACGCGTCCCTTCTGGCAAACAAGGCCCAGCTGATCTGGCTTGCTGCACCGGGAAAAATCCCTTGGGAAACCCGTTACGACGAAGCCCACCTGATGAACTGGCAGAAACAGATCTGGACCGAGATCCTGCAGGAAAAACTTCCTACGGCAAAACGTGTGGGAGACCCGGACTAGGTTCCAACAATTCACCTTTATCGACCGCCGGCTAAGATTCGCCCGCATTCATTATGGAATACATTTTTCCCATAGCACTTATCATCCTGGTGATCCTTTCGAAATCCATGTTCGGAAAGGTTTTCAAGAATCACGAGGAAGGGGACGAGCTCATTAAGAATCCCTGGTTCGAGATTCACGCCATCCCGGGCTATACGGAATCACGAGCCATTGCAGCCTTCTACCCCCTGAAGGGCGAACCCAACATCATGCCCATCCTGGAACAGCTCTGCGAAGAAGGTCGCTTGCTGCTACCCAAGGTAACCGGTCCCACCACCATGGAATTCTACCCCATCAAAAGCTTGAGAAAAGATTTGGTAAAGGGGAACTTTGGAATCATGGAACCTCGTGAAGGACTGGAACCGTACAAGGGCGAAAAAGGCGAGATCGAAGTTTTTCTTGTTCCCGGAACAAAGTTCAACATGACCGGCGAACGCAAAGGACACGGTAAGGGATACTACGACAGATTCCTTGCCAACTACCCTGAGGCTTACAAGGCAGGCATTGCAAGTCCAAAGCAGATTAGCAAGGAACCCTTGGAGCAAAAGGAAACCGACATTAAAATGAACCAGGTCATTGTCTGCAGGGCCAAAGCTTAAAAGAGGAATACAAAATGGCATTTGATAGAGACAACAATTTTGGCGGCGACCAGAGAAACTTTGGAGAACGTCGCGAAGGATTTGGCGGAGACCGCCGTCGTAGCTTTGGCCGTGGCCCTCGCCAGAATTTCCGCGTTCGCGAAGATAACGAGTTCCGCCCGAAGCCCCGCTTTGAACAGAAGCCGCAGGACACTGCCCGCGCCTATCAAGACGGCATCATTCCCGCAGTAGGTGACGCAGACGCCGCTCCTCAGGTTGCCGTGGGCGGCATCAAGGAAGTAACCGAACTTCTGACCAAGAGTCCCATGCAGGTTCACCGCGTGCTCTTTATGCACCAGTCCGGAAACCCCAAGCTCTACGAACTGCAGAAGCTGGCCAAGCGCGCCCACGTTCACGTGCAGCAGGTGGACTCCAAGATCCTGAACAGCTACGCCACCCCGAATCACGGTGTAGTAGCCCTCATGAACGAAAAGGAACTGCTGGTCTGGGAAGACGTCCGTGAAGAATTCTTTAACGCCATCGACAAGGGCGAGCGCAAGCTGGTTGCCGTTGCCACCAACATCGAAGACCCGCGCAATCTGGGCGCTTGCATCCGTAGTAGTCTTGCTTTGGGCGTAGATATCTTGCTGCTACCCGCCAAGGGAATGTGCGGCATCACTCCCAGTGTGGCCCGCACCAGTGCCGGCGCCCTGGACAAGATGCGCATCTGCCGCCCCAACAATCTAGAAGCAGCCATCGGTGAATTGAAGATGGCCGGCTATCAGGTTCTCGGCCTGGACGCCGATACCGAGACCAACCTGGCAGACTTCAAGTTCGCCGACCAAGCCGTCATCGCCGTAGGTGGCGAAGACGTCGGTCTCCCGCCCTTCATCAAGAAGCAGTGCGACGCAATCCTCCGCATCCCCATGATGCCCGAGGCCCACTCCTACAATGCATCCGTGGCCCTCTCCCTGGGGCTCTACGAATACGCCCGCCTGCGTATAAAGTAATCAGAGCGTTCAACAGGCTGCAGCATATTCAAGACAGCCCGCTGCGGCATTACAACCGCGACGTTCCGCGATGCAAGCGACGTTCCGCAATGCAAAAAAAAGACTCCGCGAAAAACGCGGAGCCTTTTTTATAACCTTTGTTATCCGGATTAGCCCATCAAGGCCTTATGGATAGCGGCAGCAGCCTGGCGGCCGGTCTTCATAGCCAGCACAACAGTCTGAGGACCGTGGAAAGCATCGCCACCGACGAAGACGTTCTTCACGGTAGTTTCTGCAGTTTCGGGATCCTTCACCACGAAGGTGCCGTTACGGTTGGTTTCCAGAGCCGGAGTGGTATCCTTCAGTTCGGAAGAAACCTTGCTACCGATGGCGAGAACAACGGTATCGCAATCGATGACATCCTGTTCGCCTTCGACCTTGACCGGCTTGGGACGGCCGTTTTCATCGGGTTCGCCGAGAACGAACTTATCCAGCTTAGCCTGAGCTACGCGACCATCGGCACCGCCGACGAATTCGGAAGGATTACGGAGTTCCATCAGTTCCACACCTTCTTCTGCAGCTTCCTTAAGTTCGGCACGGCAGGCAGGCATCTGATCCTTGGTACGGCGATAAACGATACGGACCTTTTCTGCACCAAGACGGAATGCCATGCGGGCAGCGTCCATAGCCACGTTACCGCCACCTACGACAACAACGTTCTTGCCGGATTCGATAGCTTCGCCGCGGTTTGCCTTGCGCAGGTATTCGTCGGCAGCATAGACGCACTTCAGGTCTTCGCCCGGAACGCCTGTCTTGAGAGCCAAGCCTGCACCGTTACCAATGAACACTGCGTCATAGCCCTGCTTCAAAAGTTCATCAACAGAAACATCCTTACCGACGGTGACGCCAGTACGGACTTCGATACCCATCATAGGCAGGATGGAGTATTCATAGTCGACCAGCTTCTTGGGCAGACGGAATTCAGGAATACCGTAGCGGAGCACGCCACCCAACTTGTCGTAGGATTCAAAAATGGTCACATCGTGGCCCTGTGCACGCAGGTCCACAGCGGCGCTAAAGCCTGCAGGACCAGAACCGATAACAGCAACACGCTTGCCAGTTGCAGCAGCAACAGGAACAGGCTTCTTGCCGCCAAGATGTTCACGTTCGTAGTCGGCGCAGAAACGTTCCAGCTTGCCCATCTTGATACCCTTGTTAGGATCCTTGAGGGTCTTGGTCAAAGCGCAGTTGGCTTCGCACTGACGTTCGTGGGGGCAGACGCGGCTGCAGATAGAAATCAAAAGGGATGCGCTACGGAGAATTTCGACGGCACCGGCAACATCGTCGGCAGCCAGCAATTCCAGGTACTGAGGAATGGGCATGCCAATGGGGCAAGCAGCAGAACAGAACGGCTTCTTACACTTCATGCAACGGCTTGCTTCCACACGAGCCTGGGTCTTGGTAAAGCCCATGTTGTCTTCTTCCATAGTGGTGCGGCGGGCCATGGGGTCCACTTCACCCACATACTGGGGCTGGATAGCCAACTTGTCCTTCAGGGTCAAGGTCGGCAGAGCAAGAATGCGGTCCAGTTCAGCCTGGGCAGCGCGATCAAGTTCAGCAGAATCAAGCATACACAATCCTACGGTTGTACAAACAACCTATAAAAAGTTCAAAAATTTGCGGACAAATATAGTTTTTTCAAAAGTTGCGGTAAAAAAATTGTACCTCAAATGGGGGTAAAAGCATCACTACCGACTATGATATTCTTTTCTGTGTAATTTTCTTAACGGATTCCAGAATTTTCGTACAGGCGGCCTTTTGCAAGCCACAACAATCGGCAACCGCAAGCATATCGTCTTCTGAAGGATTCCCATTTCCGTTCACAGTCATTTCATGTTCCGCCTTATCAACAGTCTTCGTTATATCATAAGCAGGAGACAATTTGTAAGAACGAGCTGACTCGTCATAAAGGAACGCAAAATTCTTCCCATGGTCATCCTTATTTCCGTAGAAAACATTAAAGGCCATTCTACGAAATACCTCATACATATCAGATTGATCTATGCATATTTTTTGTACAACCTGAAACAAATGGCAGTAATCTAAATTCGGAATTCGATGGGAGGTTTCAAGCATGGACGACAAAGAAACCATGTGAACTCTATTCGTACCATCCCGGTCAAAACGTTTCGCACCAAAGAATCCCCCATATTTTTTTGACGGGAAAAGTTTGAACTCATTCACATTTATGCCAGCATCTCGAGCCAACTTATTGGCCTCAAATTCCTTTTTCCCTGCATTCCTAGAATCATAAGAGCACGGAAATTTCACAATCCAGCAATCTTCTCCAACCTTGATGTGAGCCTTTGGCCTAGCCCCACCGCTTGAACCACCTAGACGGTAGACTTCGTCTAGATTTACATTTTCCATTTCATCATTCCAAATCTTATCGGCTTCTGCCGCAAGCATATCTAGGTCAAAACGTTCTGGAGTTGACATCTCAGAAAAACTAGGTTCATACTGTAATCCACCCATACCATAATCGTTCACCAAAGCAAGCCGGGTTAGTGGAGAAACACGATCCGCATTAAATCCCTGCCTGGCAAGCATCCTACGAAATAAAAGTTCTCCCCAGCCATCAGGCAGGGAATCCGCAAACACCCCGTAAAGGCCGTTAAACGTTTTCTTATGATTAACAAACACCTTGTTCGTCAACGGAAGAGAAAATGGAGATAAGGCAAAACCATCTTTCAGCCATCCCTCGTCATACTGAAAACCAATTTCACCAGATAAGTCAGCAAGATAGCCAACTACCCTCCCATTGTATTTTACAGTCAGCTTTTTTACAACCGTCAGTTCCATTACAAGTCCTTCAAATTGGCAACTGCGGGCAATCTAAAAAGCATGTTGAAATCTTCTAGACAATCTAAAGCCATTGCAATTTTTAGCAAGGACTGCAAAGAAATTTCGCCCAGCAGTTCAAAACGCCGAACAGAAGCGTAGCTAACCCCCGATCGGGAAGCTAAATCCTTCTGGGTTAAATTCATAGACCGCCTACAAGCCCTCATTCGCGCCACAAGAGCCTCGGTTGCAGCAGGAATCGTCAAAGAATCTACAAAATCGCCAATATCAAATTTTGTTTTCATACTGCTAAAATATAAGCAATTATTGAAAGAATTTCAACATTATCGCCAATATTTTAGCAACACCACCTTTCAAAAACGCAAAATACCCCCCCCCAAAAAAAAAAATTAGGAAACACCAAACTAGCACATTTTTTCGTAACTCGTTTTGTAATCCAATACGATATAACGATCATGGAATATACCGCCTGCAGGCCTCCGCTCAAAGGAAATGTCAGGCCTAGCAGCCTTGAAGTCGTCAATCATTGTTTGAGTCAACGCACAGCCATTCCGCTGATCACTGAAAAGCGTAATCTTAACATTCTGAGCAACACCTCGCAATAAATCCAGTGTTTTTACGCCAACAAAATCATCAAACAAGAAAATTGACTTCTGAGCCATGCCATAAATCTGCGAGTTAGCGACATCGGCCTCCAGCTTTTGACCATTCAGAATCAAGTGATGCTTATAGGTAGAAGGATCATGAAAGAATTCCATGACTTTGCCCAGCGATTCTTGGGTTTTCAAAGACTCCACCTCCAAACGAGCCACATCCGTACGAATTTCCGCAATTTCGTGGGAATGTCGTGCCGTGAGGGTTGCAATTTGAACACAGTTGGAACAACCCAGCAACTGCTGATTTTCAGCAACAATGTAATCCTTCATGTCCTTGAAAAGACGGACAAGAGCTTTGCTTTGAGCTACTGCCAATGGCCCCCTCAAAACAGACATCAACATATAGATTCCCTGTTCCGTAAATGCATAAGGTCGGAATTTTGAATATTTTCCCTGTTCTAAGGTCGGTTTTTCCGACCTTAGAATTTCATGATATTCTTCTTTCGTCAACTGAAATCGAAAATCATCATCAAAGCGTTCAATATTAGCTTTAACTTGTTCATTGAAACGCTTCGTCTCATACCCATAAATTTCCGCAAGATCGGAATCAAGCATCACCTTTACACCGCGGATGGTGTAAACCTTGCTCTTACGCACATGAAAACAGAATCACTTCAGCAGAAAATATTTCCACTAGCATACAGACCTTTTGCGCGCTCAATCAAGCTGTCCACATTTTATACGGCAGACTTTCGCCACACTCTTCAATAGGAACATGGCTCAACCCAGCAGCATCGCAGAACTGCAACAAATCCCCTTCCTTGAATTCGCCTTTTTTAGAAACACATTTCCAGCCAAGTACAGAAACAAGTTCAATACGGTCAGCCCCATCAATAGGTTCCACTTTCCAAATTTTTTGAATAGACGCCAGCTTACGTCCCATTTTTTTACTCCATTTTTATAAGTCAACAAACCCGCGAAAGCGACATGCCTACGCGACGAAACACAAATGCAACTCAAGCATTTGCACAAAGATTCATGCACAGCGCACAATACACGCCATGCAAAGCACAATCAACTAGTTCACAATTTTTTACGGGATGATTTGCAAACGAGATTGGCAAGGGTATTCCTTGGCGTTACCTGACGCATTGCTGCGTACTCGAGCAGGTCGTGTTCCTGCCAGCTATCCAACCTCACCTACAAAAGGGTGAATGAACCCATCTGGGGATGTCTACGCCCCTATCAACGGGATTGTCCAATAACTCAGTTAAAGATAATCAGAAAAAAATGAGCTGTCAAGAGAGTGTTTTATACCGACATTACGCAAGGTTCGTTATATCTCTTTCTTGTACGATCTTTTCGATTTCGTCAATCGTTTCTGCGCATCCGCCAAGACTTTCATCTTCACGGATTGAAGAAAAACCAAGAAGAACTTTCTTTCTCAAATCCGAATACAAATTCAGAATCACGGACTGTCTTAATTTCAGTTGTTCCGCCAGGAGAACGAGATCCGCCTTTCTGATTTTATCAATCTCATAATGGTTTCCAATTTTCATGGAAACCTTTCTTGTCAGAGTCGGGTACAGAAGTGTACAGACGGCATCGTAAATCGGAGATAGCTTCAAGATATCGTCATCATAGAGCAAAGAATAATTTTTCCCGTGAGCGTCGCAGTTGCCAATAACGAGATTAAACAGGACGTACTGAATAAAAGCCCGAGCGTCCAAAAGAGGAACTGATGTTCTCTGGCTAATCAGCTGAAAAATATCCGCAATGCCCGGACCACCATCATTCTGATATTTTCGATCGCTAAGGATCCCCAAAGCCTGGCACATATCCTCTTGATGTAAACGAACAACAGAATCACCTCTTTTGATTCTATCATAGCGTTCCACCATTATGAACGTTTCATCCTGAATTTTCTTCAAAGCTACTTCAGGCACGCTTAGGCCAGAATATTTAGCAAGTTTCACGCACACATATTCATTTACTGCAAGCGATGACAATTCTCCCTTGCCCGTCGGTTTGATGATATGTGTCGATGGAGCACCATTCTTTGGGAAATGAAATTTTCCGTCAAAAAAAGCCAGAGGCAACTTTTCCTGAGCCCCAGCCAAAGAAAGCCTCAATTCTTCATTAGCCTTCAGCAAAGGTCTCGTTTCCGCGTTTTTTATATAACCAAGCAAAATATCTTCTGACAGTTCCTCATAATTGTCAGAATCCAACCTGTAAGTCAACTTCTGATTAGGTTCGGCATCTTCTGGCAATACCGAAATAATACCGGCACATTCACCCCCAAGTTCCTGTAGCAACTTAAGCGTACTCGATTCAGAAACATGAAGATACTCAGAAATTCGGCGTTTCACATCCCCTTCTGGGAGAACTCCTGAGAAAAACGGCAGACATTCCTTTTGCGAAAACTCACCGGACCTTAATGGAAGTGACATCGAAAGAGAATTTCCATTTTGCCCGACATAGGAATCATCGTAAGCAAACACAATCCCTCTATCGGGAGTAGAAAACAAACTACCAGCAAGCTTATTTGCAAAATAAACCTTTAACTTCATCGATCATTTTCCCTTTCCACAACATGAAGATTTAAACCAAGCATTTGCAAAACATGCAGTACTTTATCAAGCTGTAGCGTTTCCTTGCCATTTTCCAGTTCCGAGAAGAAACGAACTCCGACACCACAAAAGGCCGCGCATTCCGCTTGCGTCAGTTTCAACTGATTTCTTCTTGTTTTCACAGAAATCGAAATATCATTTACTTGTTGCACCTTCATGCCCCTAAATATAACTTTCCCGTACGGGAAAATCAACATCAAAAGGCAACAATCACGGTAAAATTTTTCCCGAACGGGAATAATTTGTAACTTTTGCACCTCAAACTAAACTCAATCCGCCAACACCTTCTCAATCAGCTCGTGATAGACTTCAGGGTATTCAATGTCGTCTATCGTTGTCACGCGTTTTCCGGCATCTTGAACGCCTTCGGCGTAGATGGCTGCACTCGGTCATAAAATTATGCAAGCATAATTTTGCGACACTCATTTGGCACATCTTTTGAAGATGCTCCACAATGGAACATTTTTTCGTGACTCGTTTTGTAATCCAATACGATATAACGATCATGGAATATACCGCCTGCAGGCCTCCGCTCAAAGGAAATGTCAGGCCTAGCAGCCTTGAAGTCGTCAATCATTGTTTGAGTCAACGCACAGCCATTCCGCTGATCACTGAAAAGCGTAATCTTAACATTCTGAGCAACACCTCGCAATAAATCCAGTGTTTTTACGCCAACAAAATCATCAAACAAGAAAATTGACTTCTGAGCCATGCCATAAATCTGCGAGTTAGCGACATCGGCCTCCAACTTTTGCCCATTCAGAATCAAGTGGTGCTTATAGGTAGAAGGATCGTGGAAAAATTCCATGACCTTGCCCAGGGATTCCTGGGTTTTCTGGGACTCCACCTCCAAACGAGCCACATCCGTGCGAATTTCTGCAATTTCGTGGGAATGTCGAGCCGTAAGGGTTGCAATTTGAACACAGTTGGAACAACCCAGCAACTGCTGATTTTCAGATGCTATATAGTCCTTCATTTCTTTGAAAAGACGGACGATGGCAATGCTTTGCTTAGTAGCTAAATCACCTTTTAGGACCGTCATGAGCATGTAAATGCCCTGCTCCGTAAAGGCGTAGGGATTGGTTTTCGAATATTTGCCTTGTTCTAGGGTCAAAAATTTTGACCCTAGAATTTTTCGGTATTCATCTCTATCAAGTTGAAACCGAAAATCCTCTGGAAATTTTTCAGCATTATTCTTAACTTGCTGATTAAAAGCCTTGACCGAATACCCATAAATTTCCGCCAAGTCTGCGTCAAGCATCACTTTTACACCGCGGATGGTGTAAACCTTGCTCTTACGCACATGAAAACAGAATCACTTCAGCAGAAAATCATTGTTGATGACTTTCATCGACAAAGGTCCCTCTACGATTCTACTATAGCACGGATTCTGCGGTCGAATGACAATACCCTCCTTATGATTCCCACTAGCATACAGACCTTTTGCGCGCTCAATCAAACTGTCCACGCATTTATACGGCAGATTTTCACCGCATTCTTCAATAGGAACATGGCTCAACCCAGCTGCATCGCAGAACTGCAACATTTCCGCAAGCCCCAAACGGCGATGTACATCCATATCGATCAAGGTAAAGACAAACCAGTCTGGTGAAAAAAGTTTTAAACGGTTCTTTTGAATCCCCTCGCCACAGAATTCGCCCTGCACCGCCACATTTTTCAACCCCAACGCCGCAGCACCCTTGGCAATTTTTTCGTGGATATCATTTTTATGAACAAACTTCCAGAAAGGACATTTTGCATCATCAGCATATTCAAAGTTACGGCCACACACACCAAAGTTTCCATCAATCAGATACATGGTTACGCTGGTACCATCCATCTTTGTGGAAATGTAATAAGGAACCCCGGAAAATTCTTCAATCAACGAAGGCTCCGCCTGCACACGAATTTCGTCAGTCTTTGGAATACCATAGGGCATATCACCAACCGCAGTTCCGCTTCCAGTAGCAACTTCCGGCATCATCCACTTGCGCACCCCAAGAGTTTCGGCAACGCTCTCATACAGATTCCACCCCTCTTCCCTAGAATCGACTCCGTCAAGAATACTTAAAGGAAGCACCAATCCCTGAGAAATCTGGCCGCGGAACCTCTGCGTTTTCAAGAGAAAGCCCTCTCCCATAAGTTCATTCTTTTTGTAGCACGAACTTCTCAGAAAATCAAATTTTTCACATACCGGCAAAAACGCATCAACCTCAAAATAAACACACAAATCCCCTTCCTTGAATTCGCCTTTTTTAGAAACACACTTCCAGCCGAGTACAGAAACAAGTTCTATACGGTCAGCCCCTTCAATAGGTTCCACTTTCCAAATTTTTTGAATAGACGCCAGCTTACGTCCCATTTTTTTACTCCATTTTTATAAGTCAACAAACCCGCGAAAGCGACATGCCTACGCGACGAAACACAAATGCAACTCAAGCATTTGCACAAAGATTCATGCACAGCGCACAATACACGCCATGCAAAGCACAATCAACTAGTTCACAATTTTTTACGGGATGATTTGCAAACGAGATTGGCAAGGGTATTCCTTGGCGTTACCTGACGCATTGCTGCGTACTCGAGCAGGTCGTGTTCCTGCCAGCTATCCAACCTCACCTACAAAAGGGTGAATGAACCCATCTGGGGATGCTTACGCCCCTATCAACGGGATTGTCTAATAACGCTACTAAAGATAATCAGAAAAAGTTGAGCTGTCAAGAGAGTGTTTTACACCGACATTACGCAAGGTTCGTTATATCCGGGAGTTCATCATTATCAGCATCAATGTCGTAGCCATCTGCCACCAACTTTTGATGTCGACAAATCCCTATTTTGCAAGCTGCACGAGGAGTCTCACTTGAATTCAAACGTAAACGGTCCAAAATTTCTACAAAGAACGCCAGATCAGCATCGGACATGACGCAAACCTTTTAATTTAATCCCTAACGTGGAATTCTTAAAAGGATACGGATTAACGCTAACTAAACATTTTCCCATTTCTGTGACTTGGCAGATACAGCAGCAGCTTGCATCATGGCAAGGCCTTCCAAGGAAGTCTTGATGCCACAAACGTACTTGCTTGAAAAGCCACCCGTTGCAAAATACTGCTCCAGGCAATCAGCAATGTCGCGGTAATAGTTGGCAAAAGCCTCGATGAATCCTGCAGGGTGGCCAGCCTTGAATCGGTTGTAGCGGGGCAAGTTTGCAATCTTCACATCGCCCGTACGGTCGCTAAGACACACACGTCCATGCAGATCGCAAGTCTTTAAGGTCTCAGGTTCCAGCTGGAACCATTCCGCACTGCCCTCGCTGCCAAAAACTCGGATGCGCAAACCGTTGCGGTTGCCCAAAGCCGTCTTGCTGAACCAAACCTGGGCACGAACATTGTTGGTGTACTGCACCAGGGCCCCAACGTTATCCACAATCTGCGGGAACAGGCCAAAGGTAGCCTCATCCGCAACGATGCGGGTAGGGCGTTCGCCAGTCAAGAAGTACATCATGTTATGAAGATGGCTGCCAAGATCCAGGGAAATCTTTGGAATCACCGTATCCTTCAAGCGCCAGGCCTGAGGCTTGGGAGGTTCTTTGTTGGCCCCCAGGCGAAGGAAACCTTCCTGGGGCATTTCCACCTGGACCTGCTGAATCTTGCCCAGTTTACCATCTTCAATCAATTGTTTCAATTCACGGACCATGGGATAGCCCGTATAATTATATGTGGTACAGAAAAAGCCCTTGGTTTCGGCAACTGCGGCTGCAATTCGTTCACCCTCAGCCACACTTGTAGCAAGGGACTTTTCGCAAATCACCGGAAAACCGGCACGCAGGGCAGCCACCACAATTTCTTCATGAAAATCTGTAGGAGCTAAGACCACTACAGCATCCAGCTTACCTTTTTCTGTTTGCAGCAACTGTCGGTAATCGTCGTAAACACGGTCCGAGGCAACGCCCCAAACCTCTGCAGTCTGCTTATTGATATCGGGATGGGTACTAAACGCACCGGCCACAAGCTTAAAGCAGCCATCCATCTGGCTTGCCGCTTTATGGACTTCACCGATAGCCGAATTAATACCACCGCCAATAAACGCAATTTCAAAAGGATTCTTCTGCATATTTCGAATATAATCTTTTTTACTTGAAACGAACCTTAATATACTCCGACATCTTTGCTGTTTTTTCAGTCATTACCTCTACGGAATCAAACTGCATAAAGACAATGCCAGCCTTATAGTAAAGCGGATCCGTAACCTGTTCGCCTTCCTTGAACCACAGGAATTTCTCAACAACGTTCTTTTGAATCTCCGGAGCAAAATCTACACCGGCAACGACTCCCGTACGATCCGTCATAACGCAGTGACGAAGGAAGTTTGACAGCGGCTGAGCTTGAGCCATTCCGAGCAACGTCGAGGAATCCATTCCGCATTCTGCAGAAATAATCATCTTCGGATAATTCACGCCGGTGGCGTACTTCACAAACTTGATGTACAAATCCCCAGGAGGCCTGCGGCAAATTTCAATAATGACAGGAGTTCCATCCGCCTTCTCTATGTACTGAATGTGCAGAATGCCATCCACCAGTTTCAACCTTTCGGCAATACGTTCGCTGTACTCCACCAGAAGCTGCAAGCCATGTTCGCTTGTGGTACTTGGGGTATTGGCACCGCTGACCATGTACTTGTTCAAGAAATACTGTTCATTATCTGCAAAATAGAAGACAACCTTACCGCCAATCAAGAAGGCGGAAAAACCATGGTTCGTTCCAATCACAAATTCTTCTACAACAACATGATCTTCACGAGTGCGGGAAACCGCATCTTCGTAGGCTATTAAGGCCTCACTTACATTGTTCACGCGGTGTATTCCCTTGCCGCCAGTAAGATCCACAGGCTTAACAATCAAAGGGAACTGTAAGCCACCCTCAATGACAGACTTGAATTCATCCAGGCTGCGGACAATCCTTGCCCGAGGCGTGGGAATTTGCAAGCTTTCCGCCAAGGCGCGGTACTTGTCCTTGTGATGAATCTGCAAGCTGGTTTCAAAACTATCGTGACCAGGCAACCCCAATTTTTCGCAAACATAAACCGTACTGAGCAAGGCGAAATCATTGCAACCCGAACACACGGCGCTAACGCCCTCGGCACGGGCCAACTCAAGCATGGCGTCTTTATCACTGAAATCGGCAAAGACATTCTTGTCGGCATAGGGGTGCCCTAGGCCTTCACGGGCATTGCCAGTGGTAATCACAAAGTAACCCAACTCCTGAGCCGCTTGGATCAGGGGAATTTCTGCGTGACCGCCACCTAAAAGCAATAAGCGTTTTTTCATCGGAAGAATTCCTCGACCTTGTCACAGACAAAGTCCAAGTCGTCTCGCTGCAAGCCGTAGAACATGGGCAGTCGCAACAGGCGGTTACTTTCCGACGTAGTATAACGGTCTTCACCACGGAACTCGCCAAAGCGCTTGCCCGCGGGAGCGTTGTGCAGCGGCACGTAATGGAACACCGCCAGAATTTCATTTTTCACCAGATGGGCAATCATCTTGGTGCGGCCATCCAGATCGGGCATCTTGATGTAGAACATGTGGGCATTGTGCTTGCAATGATTCGGCACCTTAGGAAGTTCAATAAGGCCTCGCTGTTCTAGCGGTAACAAACGTTCCCGGTAAGACTCCCAACTAACCATACGATTGTTAAAAATCTTGTCCGCCTGTTCCAGCTCAGCGTACAAGTAGGCAGCGTTCAGCTCGCTAGGCAAGTAGCTGGACCCCAACTCAACCCATGTGTACTTATCCACTTCACCACGATGGAACTGACAACGGTTGGTTCCTTTTTCGCGAATGATCTCTGCATGGTCTGCAAACTTCGGATCGCGAATGAGAAGAGCACCGCCCTCCCCCATGCTATAGTTCTTGGTTTCGTGATAACTGTAGCAACCAAAGTCACCCAGAGCACCCAAGGAGCGGCCCTTGTACGTGGCCATCATTCCCTGGGCGGCATCTTCCACTACAAAAAGGTTATGGCGCTTGGCAATTTCGTTGATAGCATCCATTTCGCAAGCTACGCCAGCATAGTGAACTGGAACAATAGCCTTGGTCTTCGCGGTAATGGCAGATTCCACCAGTTTTTCATCCATATTCATGGTATCCGAACGAATATCCACAAACACGCACTTGGCACCACGCATGGCAAAAGCATCGGCAGTAGAAACAAACGTAAAAGAAGGCATGATGACTTCATCGCCAGGCTTAATATCGCAAAGCAACGCAGCCATTTCCAAGGCGTGGGTGCAGCTTGTCGTCAGCAAGGCCTTCGCCGTTCCCGTATGTTCCTTCAGCCAGGCATGACACTTCTGGTTAAACTGGCCATCGCCACAAATACGTCCGCTTTCCACAGCGGCACGAACATAGTCAAATTCAGAACCCACAAAAGGCGGTTTGTTAAATGGAATACGCATACACAACTCAATTCAAAACAACAAAGGGAACCCAACGTTTATAGAAACGCTCTTGAAAACTCAACGGAGACAAAATAGGCTCATGGTCACCCTGCACAATAAATCGAACATTGGGATAACGACGAGCCAAATCAGCAATCATCTGCAAGGAACCCATCAAGCGTTCCGTATAGGCAGAATCATTAGCGTCGGCGCTGCCAGCATAATTGCCCCCCAGGCCAGGCAGAGGAAACTTGGTGTCACGCGTTGTCCAAGCAGCGAAAATTTTTGCAGACAATCCTTGGGCAGAATCATTTGCGAGTTGCACTGTTCCTAAAACAGAGTCAAGCTTTGCAGACATTTCCGCATCATTATGTTCTTCATTCCATAAAATATTTTGGAAACCAACATTGCGGATATACCAATGACGCCACTGCTCCGTACTATCCCCACCAAAAAGGAAATAAGTTCCAACACCGGATGCTCCCAAAACCTGAGGAATAAACGTTGTATCGCGCAGACGAGTTACAGAATCACGAACCATGTTGAAAATCAAGTCTTCTCGTTCCGCGGTACGAGTGCGGCTATACATACGGCTATGGGCGCCCACCAGCATATTCCCTTCAGAAGAATCAACAAAACCTTTTTGACGAAACACGTCCAATTCCCGTTCAAAGCGTTCATTATCCAAGAGAATACCCCAGCTTTCCACAAGGATCAAGACATTGCTTCGCGATGAATCCAAGAACCGTCTTGAAATAAACGCCGAATCCATAACATCATACTTGGCCAAAAAATCTTCGGGCAGTTTCTTTCGCTCCACAGGCTTTGGGGCCGTACGATCCAAATAATTAATTACAGGGAACTGGGCTAACGGTTGTTCTGCATAATTATTATAGGCAAACAAGTGCGCTATCAGGGACACGAATACAATCAAGTTTATAGTAGGAAAATTAAAGGCAGGGACCTTCCAGACCATGACCACAGCAAAACAACATGTCACTATAGGCAAAACGGCGCGCCATCCCATGTCCCAGCCCTTGATTGCCAAGAGATTGGAAAGATCAGCAAAGGCAACGACAACCATAACCACGACAATGAAAAACATCGCCACGTAGTACAGAACGTTCCTTCTAGATTCTTCGCGCTTCGCGCTTTGCCCAGGGTGACGCAAGCCCGATTTTACCCACGTAAACAATAACAGCAACGTAAATTCTTCAAACCCGAAAAGTCCACGCACAATATCCTGCCCCTTCTCGAATGTTACCAAGAAAGGCACGATAGTTATCAGCGCACTGGCAATTAAAGGGTAAATCAACCGCATCATAGCACAAAATGTAAATTAATATCAACCAATATGGTGTTTTCTTTTTATATTCCTGCCCATGAGCGAGCAAAAAAGCCCCACCAAGATTTCCTTCGTTATCCCTTGCTATCGTAGCCAGGGAACTATCGAGACCGTGGTCAACGAAATTCGCGAGACCGTGGCTGCGCAAAACGCAAAGCAAGATTCTTTGACTCCACCCTTACAGGGTTCCGCTCAGAATGACAAACGAGTCTTTGATTACGAAATCGTATTGGTGAACGACTGTAGCCCCGACAACGTCTGGGATGTTATCAAGAGTCTCGCTGCAGCAGACCCGAAAATCAAGGGAATCTGCCTCGCCAAGAATTTCGGTCAACACTGCGCCCTTATGGCTGGCTATGGTGCCGCCACCGGCGATTACGTGGTAAGTTTGGATGACGACGGCCAGACTCCTGCCAGCGAAACCTTTAAGCTGGTGAACAAGCTGGAAGAAGGCTTTGACGTGGTCTACGGCTATTACCAGCACAAGAAGGAACACCTGTTCCGCCGCTTCGGCAGCTGGACCAACAAGAAGATGGCAGAATCTATCATCGGCCAGCCCAGGACTCTGCAAACCACCAGTTTCTTCATCATGAGAAAATTCATCGTTGAAGAAATCGTTCGCTACCCAAATCCATTTGCCTACATCAGCGGCCTTGTATTCCGAGCCACCAAGAACCTCGGTAACGTGGAGGTAGAACACCGCAACCGTCTGGAAGGAACATCCGGCTACACCATCGCAGGCCTCATCCGCCTATGGATCAACGGTTTTACCGCCTTTAGCGTTACCCCGCTGCGTTTTGCTACCATCGCAGGCATCATCTGCGCCATTGTGGGGCTTGCCGCCGGCGGATTCGTGGTGTACGAAAAGTTTATGCGTCCCGAAATTCCTGTAGGCTATACCAGCCTCTTAGCAACTCTACTATTTGTCGGCGGCATGATTATGCTGCTTCTTGGAATGATCGGTGAATACGTTGGTCGCATCTACATCAGCATCAATCAAAGCCCACAGTATGTGATTCGAGAGAGGACTGATATAAATTAAACTTTAGATTTAATCGAAAAATAAAATATGAAGAAAAAAGGTTTTTCACTTGTTGAAGTCATGGTAGTCATTGTCATCTTGGGTATTTTGGCGGCAGTTGCCGTACCACAAGTATTCAACATGATTGAACGATCCAAGCGTAAAATTGACGCAACCAACGCCATGGAACTGGCAAACATTCTTGATAGAGCTTATGGTTCCGGTGTTATCACCTTCCCGGAAAATTCAAGCTACAATATCACCTCCAACAATGGCAGGATCGATGTTGGAATGTCCGTCGCCGTATTCGTCAACAAAAACGGCACAAACTACTACCGTGGAAGTGGAAGCGTCCTGGTCAACGGCGGAGACTACCACTCCGACAACGGGGTCGCTTACAGACGCATTCAAAGGCTCTTTGAAGAGGCTGGTTTTGTAAACGTTGCTGTAAACTCAAAAAATCCCGAAAACAGTTGGGAATGTTACGGAGCAGCCCTCTTTGCTGGCGGAGTCATCAAAATTTTCTCCAGCGCAAACGCAAGCGAATGCACCACAACGACCGCCGGCGGCAACTACGAAACCGTTCTTAATAGAGCAATGAACGGAAACAACCCCATCAAGCCCTATCTGTCCGGCAAATACGCACAGTAATTTATAATCTCCACGTTTAAGAATGAAGCATGCCGTAGCCTTATCCCTAGCCATCAACCTATTCTTTCTGGCACTCTGCCTAATCTTTGGCGACCTCAAGTTTGGCGCCATCGACGACTACTTTATGGCCGCAGTCTTGACTGGAGCCCACGGCACCAACTACAACCCACACCTGCTTTTCGTCAACGCAATCTACGGCTACGCGCTGATTCCTTTATACAAACTATTTCCCACCATCGGCTGGTACTATATCGGCGAGATGTTCAGCATATTCCTGAGCTTTTGTACCATCAGCTATATCATCATCAAAAAAATGGGTATGCGATGGGGAACGCTTTTGGCGACATTATTCGTCGCCTTGTTCGCCAGTGATTTTTACCTAGTGCTGCAATTCACGCAGTGTGCAAGTTTGCTAAGCGCCGCAGGGATGCTGGTTTTTGCAAACGCCGTGTGCGAAAGCCGCCGCGCTCCCTTTGCCTACGCCCTCTTTCTTCTTCTCTGGGGAAGCGTCATGCGCTGGCAAGCATTCCTCATGGGCATGCCTTTCTTCTGCATCGGACTTTTATTCAACATCAAAAAATGCTGGGCAAATAAAATTCCGGTAATCATCACACTAACCGTAATGTTCGCCGCAGCCTTCGGCCTACAGCACTGGGACCGTCGCCTCTATACCACCCCTGAATACAAACCCTACATGGAAATCCAGGGACCAAGGGCAGCACTCGGCGACGGCTCCAACTACAACGAGAATGCAGTCTACGAGGATATGGAAGAAATGGGTCGGTCCGGCAAAGATTACCACATGCTCACCAACTGGACCTTCTACGACACAGAGACCTTCGCCAAGGACAGCATGCAGTCCATCGTAAACGTCATTGGAGCATACCGCTACAAAAACGACCGCAAATCCATCCCGCAAGAACTGTTGCAGGCGCTGGGCAAATCTTTGCGTGCCCCCCTTTGCTGGGTTTGGTTCGCCGCGTGTCTTTTAATACTTTGTACAAACAAAAAGAAGTTTCCGTACCTTTGGGCAAGCCTTGGCGTCATCTTTCTTTTAATGACCATGCTGCTCGCGCAAAACCGGTTAGTGTATCGCGTCGAAAGTGGATTCTGGCTTTATGCTGCAATTCTAGCAGTTCCTCTATGGAAGCAAATCCAAATAGAAAAATTGAATAAAATTATCAACTGCAAAACAACCATAGCAACGATTGTTATTATTGCCATTATAAACACAATTTCCTATGCTACAGCGGGCAACTCAGTCCGTGACCCCAGTACAGGCAAGTCAAGAACATTAGCAATCAAGGACTCCACCGACTACAAGCAAGTTTTTGACTACATCGACAGCAACCCGGATAAAGTGTTCCTCTTGAGCATGAATGCCTACATGCGATTCAGCCACCACAAGATGCCGCCCTACAAGGCCGAGCCCTTCGGCAGCTACAGAAACACAATCAGTTTCGGATACTGGACCCCCTACCTGCCAGAAATCACCCAAACCCTCGCAGAATACTGCATCACCAACCCCATGCGACAAGTCGTTGATAGCAATGTTATTGTCATAAACGAGCCCAAACTTGATGATTTCCTACTGCGCCACTATTACGGATCCGATTCCCTCGGCAACGATACTGGCGACACCATCATCGTAGACACCCTCCGCTCCATTGGCGAGATGAACTTTTTCAAATACAGGCTGGTACAAAATGAACGCAGCGAATAGCGAAAAATGGACCACCGAAATCAAGCCAAAGTCCAGCCTTTTAAGCATTGACTTCAAAGAACTTTGGCAGTACCGCGATCTTTACAGAATGTTCGTAAAACGCGATATCGTCACATGGTACAAACAAACCATTCTCGGCCCACTGTGGTTCTTCATCCAACCCATCATGACAACCATCATGTTTATGGTGGTGTTTGGCGGCATCGCAAAAATCAGTACCGACGGATTGCCCCAGCCACTGTTTTACCTGGCCGGCATTTGCCTGTGGCAATACTTTGCAGAATGTTTGAACCAGACCAGCAAAACCTTTATCGACAACGCCAACGTTTTCGGGAAAGTCTACTTTCCGCGCCTTGTGGTGCCCATGGCAACAGTCACAAGTAATCTGGTACGCCTTGCTATTCAGATGGGGTTGTTTCTGGTGGTATTTGCTTACTACATGATTTTCACGGACGCTCCCGTACATCCAAATTTGTACGCGCTCCTGACCCCGGCACTTATTTTGATTCTTGCGGGTCTGGGACTGGGATTCGGCATTCTTTTCAGCAGCCTTACAACAAAGTACCGCGACCTTGTATTTCTGCTCAGCTTTATTGTGCAGCTTTGGATGTACGCCACCCCGGTGATTTATCCGTTAAGCACAATCACCGACCCGCGCCTTAAAATGCTGATGCAGGCAAATCCCCTCTCCAGTATTCTTGAAACATTCAAGTTCGGGATGCTCGGCGTTGGAGAATTCAGCTGGGCCGCCCTAGGCTACAGCGCAGGATTCATGATAGTCCTGTTGGCACTTGGAATTATCGTATTCAACAGAATCCAGAAAACTTTTATGGATACGGTGTAAAGCAAAGAACGTCTAATTTTCCCTCCAAACATCCAACACCATAGATTCAATCACGGATTCATCCTCTTCAGCCGCAACTTCCATAAAACCGAGAGACTTATAAAACGGTATTGCCGTTTCCAAAGGATGCAAAACAAGTACCCTGGCTCCCGCAATTGAATCTTTTTTCGACAACGACAAATAATCTTCCTCGGAACAAGGAAGATGTTCAAAATCATTTTGCAGAATCATTAACTACTTAGAAGCGGGCTTATAAGTTATAGGCCGACTTACCCTGGGTATCTTGATTTCCCCGGCAAGATACTTCATTACCTTATCCACCTGTGACGGAGGAACAACCACCGGTTTTGTATTCAACGCCATAACCTAGTCCTTTTTAGAGTTCATATAATAAACTTAGGACCAAAGCTAAACAGGCGATGATCTGGCAACATCCCATTTTTTGAATGTTTCTAAAATATAATTCTCCAGCGAAAATAAATCAAGAGTCTCGCCGTTTCCGCAAGTATTTTGCAAACAGTTGTTGACACAAACCGCCCGACTTTGTGCAATCCATTCACAACATCCATGGCAGAACAGGCAACATCGACCTCCAACTTTTTCCCATTCAGAAACAACTGCTAATTTTCAGCAACAATGTAATCCTTCTTGTCCTTGAAAAGACGAACGATCGCAATACTTTGCTTAGTAGCCAAATGCCCCTCAGAGGTCCTGCGGAAATGCGATAGCACGTTCCAGCGACACATGGCAGAGAGTTAATCACCTCTCCAATTTCAGCTAAGAGGATTAATTCTCACGACAACAAAATACACAAATGTTCACTACTTGTCAAGTGGAATTTTCCGCACACATCCAGCCAAGACGTCATTCTGGAGCGAAGCGATAGAATCCACTCCCCAGTCACCCCGACCTGATCGGGGGTCTAGATTTTTTACTACATCCCCAGACATGGCTAGCGCCGCGAGGACCCCAACCTCAAGCCTCCTTCAACAGCAAGTCCATCAGAGGGTGGTAAAGGTCCTTGAATTCAAGTGTCGCTACAGTTGCCACCCTATTCCCGGCGTCTTTGCTGGAGGGGCCACAGTGGTACAGAATCTCATTTTCCTCGTTATAGTCGATAAAGACATAACGATCATGGAAAATTCCCATGGCAGACCTTACAGAAAGCGTCAGATCGGGCCTAGCAGCCCTAAAATCAGCAAGAATAGCCTCCGTCAATACCTGGCGACCCCACTGGTCACTGAAAATCATAATTTCAAGGCCTTCCGGCACACCTCGCAGCAAGTCAAGAGTCTTTACACACACATACTCATCGATAACATAGATAGACTTCTTTGCAAGAGCGTAAATCTGCGTATATGCAATGTCCGCCTCAAGTTTTTGACCATTCATGATCAAGTAATGCTTGTAGGTATTAGGGTCAATGAAATTGTCCATGACCTTTTGTAAATCATCTTGCATGGAGAACACTGTATTGGACAAATTTCCAAGATCTTGCCGAACCAGACCTATTTCCCGAGTATTCAAAGCAGTCTGAGCACCCAGTTGGGCAAGCCCATCCGCACCAAGCAACTGCTGATTTTCAGCAACAATGTAATCCTTCATTTCTTTAAACAAAAGCATTATGGCAATACTTTGCTTAATAGCAAGCTCCCCCTTAAGAACGGTCATCAACATGTAAATACCTTGTTCTGTAAATGCATAAGGTAAATAGACTCGCCCACCTTTCACCCCTTTGATCTGCATCGAGGTGCAATTTTTGCACCTCGATAATTCAGCAATTTCGTCCACAGTCAACTGAAATCGGAAAAACTCGGGAAAACGTTCTATATTATTCTTAACTTGCCTATTGAAATCCTTGGTGCTATACCCATAAATTTCCGCCAGATCGGCGTCAAGCATCACCTTTACGCCGCGGATGGTGTAAACCTTGTTCTTCAAGAAACTCTCGTCCACGAGAGAAAACTCGGCACTATTGCCGACAACCACATTCTTTTTCATGAATTATTCTACGGGATTCCCGAAATCCCATGCTCTACGCATGCTGCCGAGGGGCCGATTCCCTTCAGAGGTCCTGCGGAAATGCGATTGCACGTTCCAGCGACACATGGCAGAGAGTTAATCACCTCTCTAGTATCCTTGAGGCATTCAAGTTCAGATAGTTTGGCATAGGCGAATTCAACTGGGTAGCCCTTAGCCACTGCGCAGGCATCATGGCAATTCTTTTAGCCCAGGTAATTTCGACTTCAACAGAATCCAAAGAACATTTATGGAAACGTATAGCCAAAGCGTTTTTGCAATATTTTTTTATTTCAAGCGAATCATTTTGCATCCATAAACTTATCATATTGAATGCTTCTTTGACGCAACAGGGTATTCAAGCTATCCAAACCATATAGTTCAAGCATGGTAGGTTCCTTGGAAAACAACGATCTTCCTAAACCAAAGCCATGATCAGGAAGTTGCCACCCCAACGCCTCAAGAATAGACGGAGCAAGATCCATATTTGAATAATTTCGTTTTCGATTAACATCATTCTGTGACACATTCAGGAAAAACGACATCGTGTAAAGATGTTCATCTAAAGGCAATCCGACTTTTTCTGCAACAAGTTGTAAAGTGTGGTCCCCAGCAACCATAACAACCGTATTACTGTACCACGATTGTGCAGCAATCCATTTCAAAAGTTCGTCTACTTGAAAAGAGGAACAGCGCAAAGCATTTCTCATGCCATTACTTTCTGTTTTCAAACAGGCTTCATCAACATAACCATCGGGCTGATGAGTATTCACCGTAAGAATATAAGTTACAAAAGGTTCACTCAGCTTAGACAACGAATCCATTTGCTTTTTTGCAAAATCAAAAACCTTTTTGTCTTCCAAGCCCCAGAAAACCCTATATTCTTTTGGAATATTTTCCATTTCCTTAATCAAGGAATCATCATATAACTTTACGTTTCCATGAGATTCAAGAAATAAATTCTTCTGGGTAAACTTGCCACTAGACCCCTGAACATAAACTTGATTATACCCATGTTTTTCCAATAAATCGGTAATGCAGTCTGCTCCCGGCAAATAGGTCGGTAGCTTTCCGTGATATTCATCAATATTCATTGGTAAATTTAAGGGGATACCACACAGTGCAGTCGTTATTCCTGCAATAGTCCAACTAGCCCCGGCAACGCTCTCTGCACCAGGTTCAAAATCAATTCCTAGCTTACTCCACTCATTCAATTCTGGGGTGTAGGGTCTGAAATTATTGGACATAGACTCCAAAAACAGTACAATCAAGTTTTTGTTTTTCGGCTGAATATTCAAATCAATCAATGCTGGCTCTACATAATTATTTCTATAGAATTCAGAATCCACACTATTTTCAAACAAAGCTCCAAAAGATTGGCTAAAAAAAATAGATGGAATTAGGAACAAAAAACAGCACACCGCCCCCAAAAGAAACTGCATAACATATCTTGAAATGACATTCAATTTCACGACAAACGATTTTCCTACATATAATAATCTTGCAAAAATAAACTGCAAAACAAAAATCATCAACAATGTAACGGCACCATTAACAAGCACATAGTCGATAAACGATTTAATCACAAATTCACCGGATCCGTCAATGGGGGCAAATAGAGTGAAAAGTACTGCATCAGCATTATTCAGCTGAAACATTTCTCCAGCCCAAGGTATAGTCAAGAGACATAAGAATAGAATGGACTGAATTACAAAAAATAACACCGTTGTAAATCGAGACGTTTCTCTCAATTCTTGCATGAGAGTCATTATTTTAGGCAAACGAGCATAACTAACTAGAGTCCAAGTCGCCCCAAAGTAGACAATCAAAAAAATCAGATTACTTTCGATAAGGCCCAAATTTTCTTTGCAAAAAACAACAAAAGACACTAAAGGTATCGTTACAAAACCAGCCATAAATAATCGACGAGGCATTTTATTTTTAAAAAATACCCAACCAATGCAAGCAAGAATAATTGAAATTAAAAAATTGAGTTCAAAAGCAAACATGGAAAAAAAATAGATATAAAACCAGCTAACATTTTTTCTCATTTGATTCTTTCGTCAAATATTTATTACTTTTTGTGATATGGCCACCGCAATCGAGTTTGAAAACATAAGCAAGCAGTACCGCCTGGGCTTGGTAAGCACGGGCACGCTCAGCCACGACCTCAATCGATTCTGGCAGACCAAGATCTTGCGCCGCGAGGACCCCTACCTCAAAGTAGGCGAAACCAACGACCGCGCAAGCAAAGGTTCCAGCGACTACGTGTGGGCCCTGAAGGACATCAACTTCAAGGTGGAACAGGGCGACGTCGTGGGCATCATCGGCCGCAACGGCGCAGGCAAAAGCACGCTCCTCAAGCTGCTCTCCCGCGTGACCGCACCCACCACGGGCATCATCCGCGCCAAGGGCCGCATCGCAAGCCTGCTGGAAGTGGGCACCGGCTTCCACCCCGAAATGACCGGCCGCGAGAACATCTACATGAACGGCGCCATCATGGGCATGACCCGCGCCGAAATCTCCCGCAAGCTGGACGAGATCGTAGACTTCAGCGGCTGCGAACGCTACCTCGACACCCCCGTCAAGCGCTACTCCAGCGGCATGACCGTCCGCCTGGGCTTCGCCATCGCCGCCCACCTGGAACCCGAAATCCTCGTGGTGGACGAAGTGCTGGCCGTAGGCGACGCCGAATTCCAGAAGAAAGCCATCGGCAAGATGCAGGACGTAAGCAAAGGCGAAGGCCGGACCGTGCTGTTCGTGAGCCATAATATGGCCGCGGTAAAGAACCTTTGCAAGAACGGTATTCTTCTTGAATACGGCAAAATAAAACAGACCGGAAGCATAGATAATGTTGTTGATTCATATTTGCAAAACGCAACAACAGCAACCCACTGGAATACACAAAATATTTCATTCTCGGGAAATGGTATTTTGAAAGTCCGTTCTTTTTCTCTTAAATCACCTAACGGTTTTATAACAAATAACGATCCAATACATCTTCACATAAGTATAGACAATCCAAAGAAAATCAAAGGTGCTTTAGAAGTTGCAGGGAAAATTGAATCTGCAGACAAAACATATATCCACTATTTTTCTTCAAAACTGAAAAACAAAACATTCCATCTAGATGGCTCTGAACACATATCCATAGAATGTTCTTTTAGAAAACTCCCCTTAAATGCAGGGATCTATTCAATAGGAATCGAATTAAAGTTCAATGAGGATGTTGTTTATTGGGCAGAAAACGCAGGATCATTTCAAATGCAAAATTCAGATTTTTACAATTCAGGATTTATATGGAATAAAGGGCTCTTTTTAATTGACCAAGAATGGAAGCGGATATGACTAAAATTTTAGAATGGTTAAAAGGTTTCTGGCTTGATTTTTCAAATAGACGGTTAAGAAAAAATTTTCCGAAGCTATTTTACTGGATTGGGGTTAAAGAATGGTATTACAACCAAACACACGAAAAATTAGACTATCGTGATGTAAAAAATATAAATGAGAAAATGATGTGGTTGTCAAGATACTGGCAACACCCCCTAAAAACTTTATGTGCAGATAAATATCGCGTTAGAGAATATGTAAAACAATGTGGCTTAGAAAAAATTCTGGTTCCATTGTTCGGAGTATATGAAAAAGCAGACGATATTGACTTCGCATCCTTACCAAATCAGTTCGTTCTTAAATGCAACCATGCCTCAGGAAGCAACATTATTTGTCTGGACAAGGATTCATTAAATAGTGATAAAGCCAAAAAGAAACTTAACGAATGGATGAATCAAAACTTCGGTTTTGAGACATATGAGCCTCAGTACGAAAAGATTCAAAGAAAAATCGTTTGTGAAAAATTATTAGAAGAGTCGCCCTTAGAAATTCAACTATACTGCATCAATGGTGAACCCGATTTTTTTCTTGTATGTCGCAAACATTTGAACGGAAATTATGATGCATTTTCTTACACTCTAGACTGGCAAAGAGTCGCATATAGAATTGGAGAAGAAAACCGATTAAACGAGAAAATTAACAAGCCGACTAAACTAAAAGAGATTATTGAATACGCAAAAATTCTTTCAAAACCATTCCCCTTTGTAAGGGTTGATTTTTTTTATGTTCAAGAATCTATCTATCTTGCAGAACTAACATTTTCTTCAAGTGCCAATGTGTTACATAATAACACAAAACAAGTCATTGAAGAAATGGGCAGAAAACTTGTTTTGCCATCAAAAAATATTCCATAGCTCCATTTTCAGCAGACGAACTTACCATGACCAACATCGTGCAAAAAATAAATCAAGTTGTGCAAGTTCTAAGGTATTTTGTCACTCTGGCTCTTTCAACATTCATTTTATCAACAATCCTTTTTTCCATTGTCAAAACAGACATTTCCTTTGAAATTTATGCCACAGTAGCATTTCCTTCTTTCATAGCTTGTCTCGTTGTGTATTGCATAAAAAAAGAAAATGCATCCTATCAAATCCGTTTCTTTTTAGTATTACAAGCCAATTTAGTAGCCTTTCTATGGTCAAAACATAACGAATATTCGCCATGTTTAGATACAGAAGACAAATTCTATATTGCGTACTCAATTATCCTAATCATTGCAATATGCTATTTTGCATTTCAGGCTCACAAATCCCATGTCATTTCGCCCAAAGAAAACAAAAAAGAAAATTTATTTGAAGAACGAATCGGCGATCTAGAAAAAATAAAAGAATTTCTAAAGAACACAAACATTCATGAAATCGGCATTTCTTCCGTTTGGGGAGAAGGAAAAACTTTTTTATCAAACTTATTGAAACAAGATGTTAAAAACGAATACGAATTCATTACAATAAAAGTAATGAGTTGTACTCTTGATAACGTCGAAGAATTTATTCTAGAGGAACTATCCATTATTTTTAGAAAAGAAGGATTTTACACACCAGCAACATCTAAATTGAAGAACTTCTTCAAAAAGATAAACTTATGGGGACTTGAAAACTTTTTTCAACAAGATTCAGAATCATACACCTTGTCATACGACAAAATAAAACTCCTTTCTGAACAATTAAAGAAGAAAATCATCCTAAATATTGAAGACATTGATAGAATAGCAGATAAACACACCATCATAAAATTATTTTCAATCTCAAATCAAATTTCTTCCAATAGCATAAAGGTCATATACCAGTATGGCGAAGCTGAACTTCTCAACATCTTAAATATTAAAGACCATTTCTATCTTGAAAAATACATTCCATTACGAGTACTACTAACACCAATACCGTTTGAAAAAGCTATTCAAAAATTTATTGGATGTTCAAAGTATACAATTAACGCAAAAGATTTTTCATTTTTATTTGAATCGCAAAGGCTTGAGCATCCCGTTTATCAAAAGTTCAAAATCAGTCCAGAAACAGGACCTCTATTCATACAATTTCCTCTTAGAAAAACAATGATCTTTCTAGAAGAAGTAAATCTCTGTGTAGAAAAATATAAAATTCCTAAAGGTGAAATAAAAATTGTTGTAGTATTTCATTTAATCAAACAATTTTTTTATGACGTATTTGACGAAATGCAGTACAACAGAGATTTCGATGAATTACCCATTTTCCAATTAGGCGAAAATAAATTTTCAATAAAAGAACTTTTATCAGACAACAAAAAAGAGCCTGCAAATCAAATAGAGATTTCTTCGTTTAACACAAATACAAATAGACTACTACTCAAACTATATGCCTTGCTAGATTACAAATTAGACTATAAGCAACAAGACGTATCCTCAAAAAGTAATGTATTTAATGCAATCCAAATAAAAAATCACAACGAAAAAATTAACGAAACCATTAAAAAGCTATTATTCGCCGGAAACGAGGGTCTTTCGAAGCTAGAAAAAGTACATAAAATTGCAGAATCATTATTAAACAATCCTGATTCTTTCTATACCAAATATGAGAAAAATTCAGAGCTACGGTCTTTATCAAAACAAATCGATTCAAACAAAAGTATTCATGAAATCGTAATGCTGTCTTTTGTCTTTTTTGAAAAGAATCCCGACAAATGGCATTTGTTAATCCAAGGACTTTTTAACGAGAAGGACAAATATTTCAGCAAATTCTATATCCGTATTTTTCAATATGGATGCATCCCAAACAAGGCCATATTCATTGAGATAATAAGCAAGCTAGCCAACTTGACTGTTTCTGAAAATTTCAGCATAGACGAGTACTACATAAATTTCCTAAAAAGTTTCTTAAGCTTCCTTACAAAACTAGGTTACGCCAATGAACACCACTTGTGGAGACTTGAAAAAGAAGTTCCAGCGAAGGAAATTTCTTCCGTAATCGACGAGTATGTCAAAGAAATAGATGATTTATACGGCTATTTTCCTATAACAAAAATATCAATTGAGATACAAAACATAAAGAAATTTCTTGAATTTAACAAAAAAGTAGTCACCTTCCAAACTCAAAAAACGAACAATTCCCACAACACAAACGCACTTCCCTACGGAGCATATCAAAAACAGGTAACTGAATTAAAATATTTAGACACTCCTACTAGAAATAAAAAATTAGAGGAATTATACGAACAAGGAAAACTAAATGCAGGAGAGATTGCCTACATTATTGAAAAAATAGAAGAAGCACACCTCCCCACATTATGGACGAAAAACAACATCTTATAAAATCATCGCCGAACATTCACACAAAATATTTTATATTCATGTTAACCCCTAGAAGTTCACATGAACGTAAAAGAATTACAGCAAAAACTAGATTGGTTAATGGCTAACGGAATTTCAATAGGAAATTCCGATATTGAAGAGCAGGGTTATCCAGCATGTTTCAATAACATCGGATACTGCTATAATTCAGGCACCGATTTTTAACAGATAAATCTTTACCCCCCTGGGTAGCTGACCCCCCCAACAATAATTAAGATTTTTTGAAAAATCCGCCAAAAATTAGTATATTTTTGAAAGAAATTAAGGATTTTTGAAAATGAACGGCGCTGGTTATCAATTTTTGATGGTAGTGTCAAGGGTTTTTCGCAAAAATAGTTTGTTCCAACATCAGATTCTAGGCCAGGTTCTTCCTAGCTTTTTTCAATTCTGTTTCAATTTCCCTTTGGTTTTCAAGTTCATAGAGGTGTTTCATATTCAAGTATCGCTTGGTGCCCCAGTCTTTTGATGCCACATACCTTAGCCTAGCGCAGACAAGCATCAAGGCTGATTCGCCATCCGGAAAGCAACCCACAACTCTTGTTCTACGGCGAATCTCGCGGTTGAGACGTTCCAGGATGTTGTTGGTCCTGATGCTTCGCCAATGCTCGTGCGGGAACTCCAGGTAGGTCAAGGTTTCACCGACGCCTCTGGCATAGAGATCTGCCGCAGATTTCAGCCCCATGTCCCGCAGTTTCTGCTCCACATCGATAACCTTCTTTAGAG